>NZ_DATGKU010000122.1:0-3506 GCF_035294505.1 Chthonomonas sp.
TCTGCTGAAGGCCGTGGCCGACCCCGTGCGCTTACGCATTCTCTATGCCCTCTCCAACGAGCCACTTTGTGTTTGTGAACTAAGCGTTTTGCTCGATATGTCCATGCCGGCCGTATCGCATCATCTGCGTATCCTGCTCTCTGCAGGGCTTCTCAAGGTGCGCAAAGAGGGAAAATTCGCCTGTTATCACCTAAGAGATGGCCATTTTGCTCGAACCACGCTGCAACCGCTCCTACACTCACTCTCACGCCAGGAGGAAGAATAGATGTTACCAGACCGTTTCGACCTCGTGATTCTCGGTTCAGGCTCAACAGCTTTTGCTGCGGCCTTACGCGCGCGTGAACTGGGGAAACGCTCCGTGATGATCGAAGAAAGAACTCTCGGAGGCACCTGCGTTAATCGCGGCTGTCTCCCATCAAAAAACCTCATCGAGGCCGCCCGCATTCTCCACGAGGCGCATCACCCGCGTTACCCTGGGCTGCAACCGGCACCGATGACGTTCGATTTTAAAGCGCTTGTCTCTCAAAAAGACGACATCGTACACGCCTACCGGCAGAAAAAGTACACCAGTCTGCTTGACGGGTCTATACAGGTTGTGCAAGGACATGCGCAGTTTCTAGACCCACACACCGTTGCGGTAGACGGCAAAGCTCTTTACGGCGAGAGGATTCTCATCGCTACCGGCTCGCGTCCACAGGTGCCGGCTATTGAAGGCCTTCAAGAAGTTGCCTATCTTACCAGCGACCTGTTGACGGCCGATGAGGCGCAGGAGCTTACCCACTGCCCGCGCTCTTTGCTGATCGTTGGGGGTGGCTACATCGCCGTGGAGTTGGGGCAGATGTTCCGTCGTTTCGGTGCCGAAGTAACGCTCCTGGAGAGGGCGGCTCAGCTTTTTCCACGTTACGAACCGGAGGTAGGACCAACCGTCGCCTCTCTCTTGAAATCGGAGGGCATTCAGATATTGATGGATGCTTCGGTGGTATCGGTATCGCAGGAGGGGGAGGAGGTTGTAGCGCAGATCACACAGAAAGGGCGGAAGCTCACCGTTCGTGCTGAAAAAATCCTTGTTGCTACCGGGCGTACTCCCAACACCGATTCAATCGCCTTAGAGAAGGCCGGTGTGGTAACGAATGAGTATGGTGCCATTCACGTGGATGAATACCTGTGTACCAACGTGCCCCATATCTATGCTGCAGGCGATGTCATCGGGAACGAGGTAGACAGCCAGATGGCGACCCCTGTCGGCAGTCAGGATGGGGGAAAGGCGGCCTACAACGCTTTTGCCGACCCCGAACAGAGAGTCGCTGTAAATCATAGAGTGATACCGCGTGCCATCTTTATCGATCCCCCTCTTGCCACCGTCGGCATGACGGAGGCCGAGGTACAAGCTGCAGGTCGTCGTTGTTGGTGTACCGTGGTGCCCATGGAGCTTGTCCCACGTGCTGCCGCCATTCGCAACCCAAAGGGGTTTATCAAAATAGTGGCCGATTGGGATACCGAGGAGGTATTGGGCGTGACCATGGTCGGCCCTGGTGCCGAAGAGGTTATTCATGAAGCGGCCATGGGGTTGCATTTCCACGCCACCCTGCACGATTTCATCGAGATGCTCCACGTCTATCCAACGATGGCGGAGGCTCTTAAGATCGCGGCGATCTCCCGCTACAAAGACCCCGCCAAACTCTCATGCTGTGCCGAATGAGTGAAAGGAGGTTTCCTATGAAAAAGATGGGTTTTTTGTTAGGTGCTATGCTTACGGCGTTGGCGGCATCCGCCTGCTGCGTGTTGCCGGCGCTTCTCGGAGCGATTGGGGCCGGTACGGCTGCCGGCTTTGGGGCAGTGCTTGCGCCCTATCGCCCCTACTTCATCGTGCTCACGCTGCTATTCCTCGGAACGGGGTTCTATTTCGCCTATCGCCCTGAACCGAAGGAGGGAGGAAGCTGCTGTGTGGCCGATTCCCAAACCGAGCGTTTGCGCTTATCTCGCAAAATCTCGCGGTTCGTGCTTTGGGGTGTTACCGCCATCGTGCTCGCAACCATTCTCTACCCTTGGCTATCGGAAGAGCAACTACGTCGGGAAAATCAGCAGGCTCAGCTCGCCCTCACGCACGACACATCGCGATCCGCTTCTGCAACGGCCGTCTTTGTCGTGAAGGAGCTGGATTGCGCGGCGTGTGCCCTGCGCATTCAGCAAGCGCTGACCCGTCTGAAAGGGGTATACGCGGTGAGCAGCGACATTAAGGCGCGCCATGTGACGGTGCTCTACAACCCAAAACAGGTCGCTCCTGAGGCGCTTCAGGCTCAATTGACGAGTCAGGGTTTTACCGTTCAAGCTGTGGCCGGTAGTAAAGCAAAGGGGGGTACGTGTTGTCCGGTGGGAGGCTAGCTTTTTTAAAGACAGGAAACGGCACGCGTTACGACGTTAGCACGATGTTGGCTAACGTGGTAGTTTTTAGGCAGGAGAATGGGCGGTGAAAGACGAAAAGATAATAAACAACAGCGGCGAAAGGTTATGGCGAACACACAAAAATACCTTGCTTTTGACTTGGGGGCCGAGAGCGGCCGCGCGGTTGTAGGGCTTTTCGATGGGAATGGATTGCGGCTTGAGGACGTGCATCGCTTCCCCACCGGTGGCACGCTAGTGCTCGGCACACGCTACTGGGATGTTCTGCGCCTTTTTGAAGAGTGCAAAAAAGGGCTTGCCTTAGCGGTCACTCGATTTGGGAAAGACCTCGCGGGGATCGGTTTTGACACGTGGGGGGTAGATTTTGGCTTACTTGGTCGGGGAGATGTTCTTTTGGGGAACCCACGTCACTACCGTGATCACGGCAACGATGGCATGTTAGACATCGCCTTTGCGCTTCTAACTCCGGAGGCCATCTTCGATAGAACCGGCATTCAGTTCATGCAGCTCAACACGCTCTACCAACTCTTGGCGCTCAAGCTGCGCAAATCGCCCTGGCTTGAGGTGGCAGAAACCCTTCTGATGATGCCCGACCTCCTCGCTTTTTGGTTTACCGGCGAAAAAAGCTCCGAGTTTACCATAGCCTCCACAAGCCAGATCGTAGACCCAAGAAGTCGGCAATGGGCTTACGATCTATTGGTGCGGCTCGGTCTGCCCACGCATTTGTTTACCGCTATGACCGAGCCGGGAACCCAGAAGGGGACCTTAGTATCTGAAGTGGCTAAGGAGTGCGGATGCGGCGCGATTGCGGTCTACGCACCTGCAGAGCACGATACCGGCTCTGCTGTGGTTGCCGTACCGGCCTCCGATGCCGATTTCGTCTATCTGAGCAGCGGCACCTGGTCGTTGATGGGCATAGAATTGCCCCAACCTCTGCTTACCGAGCAGGTGCGCAAGGCGAATTTCACCAACGAGGGGGGCGTTTGTGGCACTACACGGCTGCTTAAGAACATCATGGGGCTGTGGTTGGTACAGGAGTGCCGTCGGGCCTATGCGCGCCGTGGCCAAGACCATAGCTATGCCGAACTAACCCAAATGGCCGAACA
>NZ_DATGKU010000123.1:0-9747 GCF_035294505.1 Chthonomonas sp.
GAGAGCAGGATACGCAGATGATGCGATACGGCCGGCATGGACATATCGAGCAAAACGCTTAGTTCACAAACACAAAGTGGCTCGTTGGAGAGGGCATAGAGAATGCGTAAGCGCACGGGGTCGGCCACGGCCTTCAGCAGACGCGCCGTCTCCTCGAAGTTCTCTTCCGGCGGCATCTCCTTCGCCACGCGACGCACGCGCGTTGGGTCGCTATTGTAGGTATCGCAGGTGATCTCTTCTATGGAACGTTTCAAACGGGTCGGCATCGTTTCCTCCTTCAAACAATTGTACGATTGTTTAATTGATAGAGTTTCCACCATGCTCCAGGAAAGCGATTGTAAGCAGCCGATACAGTCGGCAGTCGCTACAAAATGGAGAAGATAACCTCACTAGATCGTAGAAACACAACAGAATGAGCGTGCATGGAGGCTAAGAAGTGGGTAAGGTCAGCCCCCAAATTGAAGACGAGCTTCTAGAACTCCTTCGCCATAACTGGGAACTGGAGATGGACGGATATGCGATGTATTCAGCGCTTGCCGAGCGCGATCGCGTGCCCGAACGGAAAACGATTTTTCGCAAAATGGCGGAGCTGGAACGTCGCCATGCCGAGCAGTGGGCCAAAAAACTGCAGGAGATGGGGGCTGCCGTCCCAACAGAGCATAAGGGAGAGAAACACTCCGTTAATTTAGCGACCAGCTCCGGGGGCATGCAGCAGATCATTTTGGCCATTGAGGCTGAGGAGCGACGCGACATTGCCAACTACCTTCAGCAGATGCAGCAGATAGAGGATGAAACCATCGCCTCCATCCTACGCGAGGTTGTGCTCGACGAGTTTGCCCAAGCCCGCATTCTACGCCGTTTATACGCTCAAAGCAGCCCGCGCTCCGTGCTCGATTTTCTGTTGAGTAAGGAGCGACGCGCCACCGGAAGCTGGATCGGAGACGCCGTTTACGGGGTCAATGATGGTCTAGGTGCTATTTTTGGGATCGTGAGTGGAGTTTCGGGGGCTACTCTTGGCAACAGTAAGTATGTTTTATTGGCCGGCCTAGCCGGCATGATCGCTAGTGCTTTCTCCATGGGTGCCGGCGCCTACCTTTCGGCAAAGAGCGAAAGAGAGATTTATGAGGCTGAGATGCATCGGGAAAAGGAGGCCTATGAAGCCCACCCGGATGAGGCCAAGGAGGAGCTGGCCATCTTCTATCAACTGAAAGGGATACCCGAAAAAGACGCCGTTAAGATCGTGGAATATCTGGCGGCTAAACCGGAACAGTTTCTACGCACTCTGGCCGCCGAAAAGCTCAATCTAACCGATGAAGCGCTCTCCAATCCCATTACTTCGGCGCTTTCCGGCATGTTCTCCACGGCGGTAGGGGCATTCATTCCCATCATCCCTTTTTTCTTCCTCACCGGCTACACAGCGGTCATCGTAGCGGCCGTGGTTTCGATGGCAGCCCACTTTGCGGTGGGAGCCGCCAAAAGCTTGCTAACCGTGCGCTCCTGGTGGAGCAGTGGCTTGGAGATGACGATTGTAGGCGCCCTCGAAGGGCTAATTACCTACATCATCGGCATTGGCCTGGGACATGTCGGCGCCTAGCAAGCAAGCTGTTGAATGCTCTTTCGATACTGCTTGAAAAAAGTTGTTGACATAACATCAGGTTTGTGCGATAATCTTAGAAACGAATCGCTCCCGGCGTTGCGATTTCTGTCGTGAAGCTCAAACAGACTACGTAGTCTGCAGTGCGTGAACACAAAAGCCAATATCTAAGATACAAGAGGACATGCTGTTCGTCTGAAGAATGCCTTTCTTAGGCGTTTTTGGAGGGCCAGAGAAGTATCATGAAGACGCCGGTTGTTTCTGCCGATGAGGCAAGAGTGCGGGCGCTTCGGCAGTATGCCATCCTCGATACGCTGCCCGAAGAGCCTTATGATCATATCGCGCTTGCCGCAGCCACTTTGTGCTCGGCTCCCTATGCGCTGATCGGGTTTGTAGACGAAGAACGAGTCTGGTATAAAGCACAAGTAGGCCTAAACCTTGTGGAGTTGCCTCGCGAGATGGCCTTCTGCTCTTATGTGATCTCTGAAACCAAACCTTTGCTCGTTCCCGACACTCAGCGCGACTCACGTTTTGCGCTCTGTCCTCTGCTCCGGCCGCCGCACTCAATTCGCTTCTATGTTGCTGTGCCGCTCATCACGCCAGATGGCTACGTTATCGGTGCCCTCAGCGTGCTCGATGTTCGCCCACGACGCTTGAAGCGTGAGAAGCTCCATGTTCTGCAAACATTGGCCTCCAGCATCATGCACCGCATGGAGCTTGACCGAAAATCGGCGGAGCTGAAACGCCTCCTGGTGGAGTGGGAATGGATGGAGGATGCCCGTCGCATTGAGACCTCCATCCTCAACGCCGTGGTTGAAGGCACAAGCGACGCTATTTTCGTGAAAGATACCCAAGGTCGCTATCTCAAAGTGAACCCCTCGGCGGCCTCTTTGCTGGGCCGCCCTCAAGAGGAGATATTAGGCCGCGATGCCCGGGCCTTCTTCACGGAACAGGAATCGCGCAACCTCATTCAGAGCGATCTTGAGGTGTTACGCTCCGGCCAGACGCGCATGGTTGAAGAGATCATCACCGTGCGCGGAAGCCCCCGCGTCTATCAAACCACAAAAAGCCTTTGCCGTGATGAAAACGGCCGCATTCTCGGCGTCGTAGACATCTCGCGCGATATTACAGACCGCAAACGGGCCGAAGAGAGCCTGGAACGTCAACTGCGCCGATTAGCGGCTCTGCGCTCCATTGAAATGGCCATCAACGCCAGCCTCGACCTACGTATCACGCTCGAAATCCTCCTCGACCAGGCCGTCGCCCAATTAGAAGTGGATGCGGCCGATATCCTGCTTATCAACAGCTATACCCAAACCCTTGAGCTTGCCGCACGTCGCGGCGTTTGCGCTTGGGAAAAACGAGTCGACTCCTGCCGACTCGGCGAGGGCTTCGCCGGTAGAGCCGCCTTAGAGCATCGGATCGTGAGCGTTCCCGACCTCGAACGCGGCGCAGAGGGCGATCCCTCCCCGCTTTTGCGCGCCGGTGCTGTAGGCTACTTTGCCGTTCCCCTCATCGCTCGCAATCATATTCGCGGGGTGCTTCAAATTTACTACCGCGGCCCGCGAGAGTTCGATGCGGAATGGTTCAACTTCTTAGAAACCCTCACCGAGCAGGCCGCCATTGCCATCGAAAACGCCACCCTCTTTGAAGACCTGCAGCGCACCAATCTTGAACTTACGCTTGCCTACGATGCCACCATCGAGGGCTGGGCACATGCGCTTGACCTACGTGACCAGGAGACAGAGGGCCACTCCCGACGCGTTACCGACCTCACCCTCCGACTGGCCCAGGAGGTAGGACTTAGTAAAAGCGAACTGATGCATGTGCGCCGCGGTGCTCTGTTACACGACATCGGCAAAATGGCCATTCCCGATCGCATTCTTTTTAAACCCGGCCCTCTCGACGAGACCGAATGGGAAATCATGAAGCGACACCCAGTCTATGCCTACGAGATGCTGGCAAAAATTGACTATCTGCGCCCCGCCCTCGATATTCCCTACTGTCACCATGAAAAGTGGGACGGCACAGGTTATCCTCGTGGGTTAAAAGGAGAACAGATTCCCATTGCTGCCCGCATCTTCGCCCTTGCCGACGTTTGGGATGCTCTTCTCTCCGATAGACCTTACCGTAAAGGATGGCCGGAAGAGAAAGTGCGTGCTTATATCCGCTCGGAAGCCGGTAAGCATTTCGACCCGGAGATCACCCGCCTCTTCCTCCGTCTCCAGCTTGAGACTATCGCGGTGTGAAAGGAATTCAACTTACTAATCAGAACGTCGAAAATCAAGCAAATACTCATAGGTAATCCCCATCGTAATATAGTTGGATGGCCATCCTAAAATCCCAATCCGATTGACGATGTTGGTGCGATCCCAAATGATAATATTGCGCAACTCATAACCTCGTTTTCGTAGCTCCTCGACTACGGCAATATGGATGGTAATGCGCTCGTTCTCCCACCACATATCGGGAACATTCACCACATAGTGCCCCTTAGGACGCAAAAGCGGCAACAGATTTTCAAAGATATCCCCTAAAGCTGCCGTATACTCCTCTAACGACATGGTGCCTAAATCACGAGGTTCTTGTGAATACTGCTCCACCCTGCCAAACTGGCTGTTCTTTCTCTCGTTGCCACGACGTGATTTGTTTTTTCGTTCCCGATTTAAAAGATTAGCGTAGGGCGGCGACGTCCAGATTAGACTTACCGTCTCAGGAGCGAGGTAGTGAGGAATATGGAGAGCGTCGTCGTGCACGGCGATCTGCTGGGTCGTATGAAACAGACTCCCCTCTCTCAAACGCTGGATACACAGCTGAATATAACGCTCCTGAAGATCAAAACCCACCGCATTGCGATTTAGCTCCTGAGCCGCAACGAGCGTCGTCCCACTGCCTACAAAGGGATCGAGCACAAGTTCTCCTTCATGTGTGAACAACTCGATAACACGACGCGCAAGGGCAATGGGAAATGTTGCCGGATGAAGCTCTTTATCGCGGATGTCGCGCCCGCAATAGCTTACCTGCCAAACCCCCAGTTGGCTTTTGATCCACTCTTTCGGAGTGAGACAGTTCAAGTGGTTTGGAGGGCAGTTGCAGGTGCGAAGATGGGCGACATCCAGTCGGCTCCGATAAAGCGGCGAACTTTCGCCGATCGCCAATGAAAAACGGTCTTGAAGGTTTTCGTCTTCCTGCTTATAAGCGGGTTGTTGCATCTATTATCCTGAGCCTATCCTCTCTGTTTACCCTATCGAAGGAGGTGTTGCAGAAAACGGCCTCTACATAGCTCAGTATACCAAAATCTGGTGCCACCTTCGTGCTGATACACGTATTAACTAGCGTATATCTTCATTTAGCGAGGAAGAACATGATGATGTCACGCCGTGCTTCCCTCGGTCTTATAGGAACGGCCTTGGTTCTTGGTATAGGAACCTGGTTCTTTGCCAACGGCGCCGCCCCGCAACAGAACACGGTAAAAGTATCCGATGTGGTAGACCCCGTTTATCAAATTCAAAGCGAAAACTGGCCGCAGCCAGCCCCCCGATTCTACGGCACCGCCCAAGATTGGCTTAACACCGGGGGCAAAGCCCTCGATCTCAAACAGCTCTTGCAAAGCGGCCATGTGGTGCTGATTGATTTCTGGGAATACACCTGTGTGAACTGCCTGCGCACCCTGCCCTATCTCAAAGCCTGGAACGAACGGTATGCCAAAGATGGCCTTGTAATTATCGGCATCCATACACCGGAGTTTCGGTTTGCACATGATCGCAACAATGTGGCCGAGGCGGTGAAAAGGCTTGGCATTACCTGGCCTGTCCTCATTGACAGCAATTATGAGAACTGGAATGCCTACCATAACAACTTCTGGCCCCGACACTACTTCATCAACATGCACGGCTATATTGTGGCCGACCATGCCGGTGAAGGCGGATACGAGGAATCGGAAGCCATTATCCAGCAATTGTTGCACCAACTGCATCCAAATCTTAAACTTCCTCCCTTGCTCAAGCCACTGCGCCCTGAAGATGCCCCCGGTGCCCGCTGCTACCCCATGACCCCCGAACTGTATGCAGGCGAGAGAGGACTTCTGGAAGGCGCACTTGGGAACATCCCCAATTGGGCCCCAGGACGCCTCCATCACCTGCCCGCACCAACAGGGGCGCTTGAAGACGGTGTCATCACCCCGGTCGGCGTCTGGATCACCGAACCGGAAAGCCTGCGTCATGGCCGTGCCACCAATAACTTCGAGGATAGCATCCTGCTGCGCTATCATGCGATTACGGCCAATGCGGTGATCAAGCCGGAGAACAGTGTGCCCTTCCGTGTCTATGTCTTTCAGGATGGCAAGCCGGTTAGTCCTTCCGACAAAGGGGCAGACATTCATTACGATGAAACGGGCAAAAGCTACATCCTCGTAGACCAGCCCCGCATGTACCAGCTGATCCACAACCGAATGTTCGGCAGCCATACGCTGACCCTTACATCAAACTCGCCCGACTTCGCGCTTTATTCCTTTACCTTCACCTCCTGCACAGAAGGTTAGCCCTTTCTAGAGGGGGCAGGCGTTGTGCCTGTCCCCTTCTCTCTTAAGGATGGGCCGTCTCTTCCGCAGCTGCAGGCGCACAGCCGATAACCGTCAACGAGGTAGGCGGCAGGGTTAAACGCGAGGGGGCTTCAACCGTAAAGTGCAGAGGGGGGGTGTCCGGAGCGGCATAGCTCTCGGCGCCGTGAGCATGCCAAACATAGTTTGCCGAGGATAGCTGCCAAACCTCAATAGGCCCCTTCGCCGCAACAGTACCCCTCTTCGTGTGCCACACAAGTTTTACCACCATCGTCCTTTTCGCATCTTTGTTCAGCAGCAGGATCGTCCAACGCCCATCCGGATGTTTGGTGGCGAAGGCAACTAACACCTGTTTTGTGCTGTCTTCCACCGAACAGTGGGCAGAATAGAGCTGTATCTTGGCTTGTGGTGGAGACGCCCAAATATGGGTAAGCATCCATGCGGCATAATAGGTGGCCAACGGCTGTTTAATGCGATGCCGGTCGTCCGAGAGGAATAGGGCCAAGTTGCCCCACGAGTTACACCGAAGCTCATCCATCAACGGTTGCGGCGCATAGCCGTAAAGGTAGGCTGTATCTCCCCCCAAACTTAAAAACATTCCCACGATCTCCGCATTGAGGAGGGCCGCCGGCCTGTCGGCCTCCGGTCTACCGGCAAAAGCCGAATAACCGTACTCTGAAACGATCCATGGAACCGTTTTTGGCACCCCCTCTGCTCTCCAACGCGCTAAGGTGCGCTGAAGCAAAAGCGGATTGCGCAACAGCTGGCGCTCTGTATCGTTGGTACAAACATTATCAAAGGGATACCACTCAAAAGAGAAATAGCGCAGATCGTCGAAATGGCCATGTTGTTTCAAATACACCAAAAAACGATGCACCCAAGAGCGATCACCGGAGGCATTAGGCCAATAGAGCACGTCCTGTAGCTCCGTTTGAAAGCCCGGCCCAACTAGCGCCAGCTGGGGGTCGAAACGATGAATGGCCGTAGCCCATTCCACAAAGAGCGCCCCGTAGTCCTCAGGAGACACATACTGCCCATCCGGCTCTTCACCAAGCTCCACGCCTTTCATGCGGATACCCCGTGCTTCAAGCCAACGCAGCTCGGCAACGGCGTTTTCCGGCGTGTCATAAAGCAAGCCTACCGGTACCAACATCGGCAGATCGCCAGACAGCCCGCTGTTCTTCACAAGATCGAAGCCGGGCTGTTCCACATTCGCGTCTCGATCTTGCGCACGATGCCATGGATCGGTGGAAGAGACGCAAACGAGGGTCTGATGTTTGTTTGGCGCATGGCGCACCTCATCGTGCAGTTTGCCATGCTTATCCAGCCAACCGATCTGCACCTCGCGCACGGCGTACCCTAGGCCATCGCGCACATCGGTAGCCCCCTTGGGGGCACGTTCGCTGCTTTCGGTCATCCAAATACGAACAAGCCGCACGGAGATGGGTTTCTTGCACAACGGCATGAGGGCGTCGCCTCCCGTTCCGTGCTCCACCAGCCCTTGTGGGAAGAGATGCCATCCGTTCGTGCTGAAGGTATCATCAATGGACTGATCGGTCTCCCCGTCGGAAGTTCGCCAGTACTCCACGCGAAAGCGAGTAGCGTAAGGCTCCGCCCAATAAATCCGAATGGCGTTCACCGGTCGCGGCTTACCGAGATCAACCAGAATCCATTGGGGGTGCAGCGCGTTGCTCTCGTGCGTGTAGTAACGATCAAGATAGGGATCGCTTTTCCAAAACGTGTGCAGGTCGCCGTCATCAAGACGAGAGTAGCCCTCATTATTGGCCTGGTCAATGGTATCTCCACGTCGGGGAAGCCGGTAGCCGTTGGAAAGCAAGATCGGTGTGGTGGATGTAGCATCCGATATCCAGTAGCCTCGACGATGGCGCGCATCGCTCCAATACCCCTGCGGGTTCCAGTGCCAACACTCTACCCCCAACTCCGTCCGCAGCCGATAGGCCAGCGAACGCAAACCGGCCGTCTTCATGGCGGCGATGTTGGCCGGCGTGAAGATACCGGCCATATCTCCTTTTTCCATGCCGTCAATGCAGGCCCCGAGCGCACTTTCCGGTCGGAAAGCCCTCACAGGGACTTCCGCCTCTATAACCACACTCCCTTTTAAAGGCGTGTGTGCCCGTGTGTTTGGCCCTTTTGCTGCCACAAGCACTGCGAGCAAACCGAGGAGGCCGATGCCTGTTTTATAGCGGTGTAAGAGACGCATTTTTCTGAAGCAGGGCGCCCTTCCCCTTAAGGAGTGGAAAGGCCAAGAGTGGTTTCGCCTCTTAGCACAAGCCGGTGTCCCCCATCCCAGACATAATAATAAAGCTTATCTCCGTGTGCTACCCAAACGGACGCACCGTTTTTATCGGCAGAGGCCGACACAGGTGCCGCAGCGGTTCCGGCAGCGCGCACATCCATCGGGCGCCATTGCTGCAGCGCCAACAGCCCAACCAGCAGCGTTAGCAGGATAAGCCACACGCGAACACTCTTCTCTCTCATAAGTCAGTCCTCCCTCAAGGCCTGGTCTAAATCCTTTTGCAAGTCTTCCACGTGCTCTTGTCCTATATGCAGCCGCACAAACCAAAGAGTTTCGTCCGGGGTACCCCCTATCCTTTCAGCAGGAAGCGCCATAGGTAGGGCTAGGCTCTCAAAGCCGCCCCAACTGCACCCTATCTGAAAATAGCGCAGCCGGTTCACGAAACGTGCGGCGGCCTCACGGGTGGGGCGCTTTAGCCGTATGCTCAGCAAACCGCTTGTGCCGCGCAGCTGCTTTGCTGTTAGAGGTGCCTGAGGGTCGCCCGGTAAGCCCGGATAGTAGACCTCTGCAACGGCCGGATGTTCACGCAGCCATAAGGCGATGGCCTTTGCGTTCTGCTGATGACGCTCCATGCGAACAGGCAGGGTGCGGATACCTCGTAGAAGCAGCCAAGCCGCAAAGGGATCGAGGGTGGCCCCGAGTAGGCAGCACTCTTCCATCGCAAGCTGGCGCATTTTTTCGCGCGAGCCGGCAACGACCCCTGCCACGATATCGCTATGGCCACCGAGATATTTCGTTGCGGAGTGTACAACGAGGTCTATCCCAAAATGAAGCGGGTTTTGAAAGTAGGGTGAGGCCCACGAGTTATCGCAAATGGTGGTCGCCCCCTGACGCTTGGCGATCTGGGCAACCGCTTCGAGGTCTTGCTGTCGCATGACCACGGTGGAGGGCGATTCGAGATAGAGCAAGGTGGTTTCCGCCCGCAGGGCGCGCTCATAGTCCGCCGGGTCGGCTCCATCTACGAAAGTAACGCTCACCTGAAAGCGCTTTAAGTAGTCCTGGAGCAGTTGGCGTGTGGGCCCATAGACTGTTTGCGGGGCGATGACGTGGGCGCCTGCCCGCACACACGAGAAAATGGCGGCAGCAATAGCCCCCATTCCACTTGCAAAGCAACGCGCCATCTCCGCCCCTTCGAGAGCAGCGATTTTGCGCTCCACGATATCGGTGGTTGGGTTCGTCACGCGCGTGTAGTCGTAAAAACGGCTGACTCCCCCGGCGGCCTCCTCGATCTCCGTCGGCTCTAGCTGATAGTTTGTCGCCCGCTCTTCATAGGTAGGA
>NZ_DATGKU010000124.1:0-2339 GCF_035294505.1 Chthonomonas sp.
GAGATAATCGGCACGGCGATTTTGGTACTTTAGATAGTAGGCGTGCTCCCAAACATCCACACCGAGAATGGGCTTTTTGCCCTCCATCAGGGGATTATCTTGGTTGGGTGTGGAGAGAACGGAAAGCTTACCGGACGAGTCCAGAACCAACCAGGCCCAGCCGCTTCCGAAGCGTTTTAAGCCGGCATCGTTGATCTGTTGTTTAAGGGCATCGAGGCTGCCGAAGGTCGCGCGAATGGCCTCGGCGAGCGCCCCGGTAGGCTCCTTGCTGCCACCCGGCTTCATGATCTCCCAAAACATCGTGTGGTTCACATGCCCGCCGCCGTTGTTGCGCACGGCCGTGCGCACCGATTCGGGCACGGCGTCGAGGTTCGAGATGATCTCCTCAGGGGTCTTCTCGAAAAAGCTAGGATAGTCTTTCAAGGCCGCGTTGAGATTGGCCACATAGGTGCCGTGATGCTTTTCATAGTGTATCTGCATCGTTTGGGCATCAATGTAAGGCTCCAGTGCGTTGTAGGGATAGGGAAGAGGTGGCAGAGTAAACTCAGGCATAGCCTTCTGCTCCTTTCTGTAGATTGTGGGCGTCGTCGCGCACCACTATTAAGTTTACTGTATGATGTGAAAAAATAGTTGCGGTGCCGTGGCGCCGTTGGGGCATAAAGTAGAAACTGCAGCAGGGCCGCAACCGGATGAGAGCCTGCCTGTATGGCAGACCTCATCTAGTTGTGTCGGCACCTCATTTGGCAACGCAAAGCCTAGTGCTGTGTGGCGTAATCATAGGATACCGTGATGCTACTCGGCGGAAGCGCTCTTGCCTCCTCTTCCGTTATCGGTTCGATGGTGAGCGCTTGCTGTCGGCCTCCCTTCATATACTCGTCCAGCTTGTAGAAGCAATTCTGTCGCAGGTCCTCAAAAACCACCGAATCGATCTCTTCACTCTGCTTCTCGTAGAAGGACACCGGTTTTGCCGATTGAGAAGGCCTGGTATTGAGGACGGCTATCTGGTGGATTTCAGGGCTTTTAGCCGCAGCCGGATGCGCCTTTTGCCCTAGCCTATCCACCCTCCACAGCAGAAGGCAGGCCCCCCATCCGCATAACGCCAGAAGCCCCAACAGCCGATTTGCCCACTGCAGCCGACGTTGCCGACGCAAACTAGCGGAGAAGATGCGCTCGGTCTCTCGATAACGCGCCTGCAGGGCCGTCATTTGATAGAGCAAGTTGGAAACTTGCTCCGAATGAGCATCCTCTGTCATTTTACAATAACCTCCTTGGGTTCGATTTGTAGGTCTAAGGTCAGCAAAAGCAGTGCAGGGGCGGATAGTAGTACCATGTTCCTCCCCTCTGGTCCTTACCAAAAACGGGGTCTACTTTAGGCCCGCAGCAGTAGACTAACTTTTTGCCACTCGCATGACAGGTATCAGAGCGCTCTTGTGCTGTGCCAGACTACAGAGGCCATAGGCAATCAAAATTGTATTGTTGTTCGGCGTTTTCCAGATATAGTTGAACTTCGAGCAATCCGGTGGTTTCGGCTGTGGTGGATGTTTTCTTGGCGGCCCTCCTCCGCATGGCTTATCCGATAATGCCAGCGCCCTATTGACATATAGCGGGCAGGCTACAGGAGGGCCGCTGAAATCTAAACCCTCCTCAAGGCCGACGCCCTTCCCCTCATCCAATACCAACCCTGCAGGACGATAGGGGGTCTGCGCGTTCCCACTTGTGTACATAGCCACGCCAAAGCTATCGTACTCAAGGCCGATACAGGGATCCCCAGAAAATCTTGCGATTTTCTGGGGCAGGGCGCCCTTCCCCTCATTGCTCGAGAGCACATTCCCACTCCCGTCCGTTATCACTGCGGCATCTCCGGTGATACTCCACTGGTGGTACTCCCCATTGCGACGCACCAACAGGCTGCTGCAACCTCCACCGGCACGGAGATACAACGCCTGAACATTCCATACCCCGCCGTTTGGCATCTCCATGCATTGTGCACCTTCTTGCATCTTGCTGTTAAGACGGTAGGGTACCTGCGATTGAACTCGCCGATACCCTAACATCTAATCCTCTAGATCATGGGTAGCAGAACGCTCCAATTTCTCCTCTCGCTTGCTTTACCACTATCGGCCTGAGATAGGTACAACTCTATCGGAGCATCCGGACGTATCCTCCTTCAATAGGCTTTTTTCCCCTCTAGTACGACTACCTCTGTATTAGGAGGAAAATATTGAACTGTAACGCGTTCCACTCTGGAAGAACCCGCCCATAGAGCTACTATTGTGCGCTGGATTGAGAGTTGTGTGCTCACTTGCTCGCTAAGGTTCTTCGCTAATAAAGCATTACGT
>NZ_DATGKU010000125.1:0-16132 GCF_035294505.1 Chthonomonas sp.
CCAAATGAGGTGCTGGGCTTCGCCGTGGAAAACACTTCGAAAATGGCTTTTTTCATTGCCAATCTTACTGCACAACCGCAACAGGTTGCCCTACCAGCACTAAATGGCTCGCTGTCGGTACGTACTCTGGATGAATCCACCCTATCTGAAGCGACATGGACACCGGAAATATTTCGTTCCACCTTCCAAGAGAGAACCTTCTCTGAAGGCGAGCCTTTTCTGCTATCATCCTACGCCTATGTGCGTCTTGATCTAGCTAAAGGAGTTTTCTGAGAATGCGTGCGTTTATTATGGATGCCCCACGACAGGCGAGAATTGGGGAGTGGCCCACACCGGAACCGAAGGCGGGAGAGGTACGTGTGGCCGTTGTGGCAGCAGGTATCTGCGCCGGAGATATCTATATCTATAAAGGCGTGAATCCCTATGTGGTCTACCCGGCTATTGGAGGCCATGAGATCGCCGGTGTGGTGGAAAGCGTTGGGGCCAATGTCGAGGGCCTGCACGAAGGGGATGCCGTGGTCGTGGAGCCTTTTTTGGGGTGTGGTGCTTGCTACCCATGTAGGCAAGGCCGTTCAAACTGCTGCACTAATCTGCAAATTCTGGGTGCCCATCGCCCTGGGGGATATGCAGAGTTCATTGTGGCTCCTGCCACCCATATCCATAAAGTGCCCGAAGGCCTCTCGCTCTTTCAGGCCTCCTTTGCCGAACCGGTTGCCATCGGCGTACACGGATGCCGCCGAGGCGATGTAAAGCCAGGGGAGTATGTGCTTATCCTCGGTTGTGGACCGATCGGTCTGGCGCTCATCGAGGTGGCGCGCGCTTACGGCGCCCATGTGGTGGCTACCGACACCAACCCGGAGCGTGCGGCTATTGCGGAAAAGCTCGGTGCTGCCGTCCTTCCGCATGAGAATCTGCTTGAGACCGTTCGTGAACAGACCAATGGCGAGGGCGCACCGGTCGTTATGGAGGCTACAGGCAATCCGAAGGCAATGGAGATGACGGTAGACCTCGTGGCCTCTGCTGGGCGCATCGTTATCTTAGGCCTGGTGAAACAGGGAACTACGGTAACCCTTCCTGCGTTAGACTTTACCCGTAAAGAGATGACCATCCTCGGATCGAGGGCTTCCGTAAACTGTTTCCCAGAGGCCCTGAGGCTTCTCGCCGGCGGACAGATCACTTATCCTCGTGTCGCCACCGCCTTTTCTATGTGGGAAGCTCCGCAAGTATTCGCCGATCTCACCGAGCATCCCTCTCGTGTGCATAAGGGTGTTCTGACTATCCCTGAGGAGGTGCATCGTGTCTAACCTGGTGGAAAATTCAAACAAAGAGCTGTTTACCGTGCTGCCTCGAGAGAACACCCTGCCGAACCGTATCGTTGAAAATATCGAATCTCTTCTCGAGGAGTCCCGCCTTCAGCCTGGAGACAAATTGCCAACCGAACGAGAACTTGCCCAGCGCTTCGGTGTGAGCCGCACGGTTATTCGAGAAGCTATTGTAGCCTTAGAGGCGAAAGGACTTTTGGAATCGGCTCCAAGAGGTGGCTCGATAGTGCGTCTGCCCGAAGCGCGTACGGTGGCACGCTCTCTCGCCTTTTACCTTCGTCAAGGCACACAGGGCGTTGTTGGTCAACACATTCATGAGGTGCGTCGAACGCTGGAACTCGATATAGCCGAACATGCCGCGTTGCGCCGTACAAAAGAGGATTTAATCGCTTTGAAAGCTCTTCTCGATGAGATGGCCGGACTGGCAGATGCTAGAGACCGTTGGGTGCAAAACGATGTCGAATTTCATCACACCTTGGCCAAAGCAACGCAAAACCCTCTCTATCCCCTTCTGCTGGAGTCCATAGCCGATATCATGCTGCAGGTAAGGCGGTTGGCGGTAAATGTGCGCGGCTCCTTCGAGAACGCACTCGATCATCATCGCGCTATTTTCACCTACATTCAGCGTGGCGATGCCGAAGGGGCAAGACAGGCGATGTGGGAGCACCTCATCGACTCTGAGGAAGTGATGAATCGAGCGCAAATGGCCTTGATGAAGGCAACGGAGGAGAGAGAATGAAGCCCCTGCGGTTTGCCATGTTGGGAGCCGGCTTTTGGGCGCACTACCAACTCTCCGCTTGGCAGGAGCTGGAGGGCGTGGAATGCGTCGCGCTATGTGACCCGATTCAAGAGAAGGCTGAAAACCTCGCACATCGTCACCACGTGTCGCGCGTCTACACCGATCCCGAATCGCTGCTTGCACACGAACGGCTCGATTTTGTTGATATCGTCACACCGCCGGAAACGCATGCCGCTCTGGTTACTCTCTTGCTTGCGCACCGCATCCCCACTATCTGCCAAAAACCGATGGCTACCTCCTACGCGGATGCCGAGAAACTGGTGGCCGCCGCTAAGTCGGCGAATGTACCCTTCTTTATTCACGAAAACTTCCGATGGCAAAAACCTTTCCGGGCCTTAAAGGCCGCGCTAGAGCAGAAACGTATCGGTCGTCCTTTTCGTGCCCGGCTTGAGTGTATTACCGGCTACCCTACCTTTGTTATGCAGCCAGCTCTTAAAGAGCTTGAGCAGTTCATTCTCGCAGATTTGGGCAGTCATATTCTCGATATGGCACGCTGTCTATTTGGAGAGGCTAGCTCGCTCTACTGCCAAACGGCCAGAGTGCACCCCGATATTCGCGGTGAGGACGCTGCCACGGTGATGCTGCGAATGAACTCGACTATGGTAATGGTTCACCTCGCCGAGGCGGAGACACCTCTTGAAAACGACCCGCTTTTTCAAACCCTGGTCTTCATCGAAGGCGAGAAAGGCTCCCTGGAGCTAGGTCTGGATTATCGTGTGCGTGAAACCACCGCGGAAGGCACGTTCGTGAAACGCTTTGCACCAGAAGCGCGTCCGTGGATGCATCCCGACTATCTGCTGGTTCAGTCGGCCCTTATTCCTTGTAATGCCGATCTGCTTGCAGGACTTCAAAGGCGTAAGTCGCCCGAAACGACCGCTGAGGATAACCTCAAAACGATGCAACTTGTCTTCTCTTCTTACGAATCGGCGCGTACCGATAGCGTTATTCATTTTGCCCATACAGAGAAAGGGAAGCTCACATGAAGATACTCATCATTGGGGGTACCGGCCTTATTAGCACCCCTATAACGCATCTTTTAGCCCAACGAGGAGAGGAGGTGTGGCTTTACAACCGAGGTAAAACGGAACGCCCGGTTCCCGCAAATGTGCGAACCATCCACGGCGACCGCACCCAACTCGCAACTTTTGAAGCTCAAATGAAAGAGCTAGGCCCTTTGGATTGCGTTATAGATATGGTTGGCTACCACCCTGAAGAGGCCGAGTGCGCCATTCGCGTTTTTTCAGGGCGGGTAGGCCAATACATCTTTTGTAGCACGGTTGACGTCTATACAAAACCGGCTCCGTCCTATCCCGTCCGGGAAGAGGCACCGCGTAACCCATCCTCCGAATTTAGCTACGCCTATAACAAGGCCATCATGGAAAATCTTTTTCTGCAGGCGCACGAACGCGGCGACCTCTGTGTCACCATTTTGCGTCCGGCAGCAACCTATCATGACCGTGGCACGGTGCTCTATTCTTTGGGGGCGGGCAGCGCCCACCTTGACCGCCTGCGCAAAGCAAAGCCGATTATCGTGCATGGGGACGGCACCTCTCTGTGGTGCTATTGTCATGCGGAAGACGTTGCCAGAGCGTTTGTCAACGCAGTTGGTAACCCCAAAGCCTTTGGCAGTGCCTACAATGTAGCGGGGGAGGAGGTGATGACTTGGAAACAGCATCATGAGCGGGCTGCCGAGGCTATAGGGGCGCCTCCGCCTACTTTCGTGGCGATTCCCACGCACCTGCTCGTGCAACTTTCTCCAAAACGCGCTTGGATCACGAAAGTCAATTTTTCTTACAATAACATCTTTGATAACTCACCAGCGCAAGCTGACCTTGGCTTTCGCTATACCATCTCCTTCACAGAGGGAGTGCAGCGTATGGCCGCTTGGTACGAAGCCAACGGTGGATTTGAAAACAGCGATGCCGACACCGAGTACGAGACTGTGCTGCAGCGATGGCGCCGGCTCGAATCGCTGCTGGAGAAAGAGGCGTTATGAGCAACGCAAACGCTTTTCTCGAAAGTCTCTTCTCGCTAAACAATCGCGTTGCGCTCGTAACCGGAGCCAGCAGCGGCATCGGGCGTGCCATCGCCGTTGGGCTTGCAAAGGCCGGTGCTCATGTTGCCCTGCAGGGACGCTCACTAGAAAGATTGCATGAAACCGCGCATCAGATAGAACAAGCCAACGGTTCTGCCTCTGTTTTCCCTGCAGACCTCGCCGATGAAACGGCCTGTCGCCATCTCATGGAAGAGGTTGTTAGGCGATGTGGCCATATGGATATACTCATCAATAATGCTGGCATGAATCGCCGTAATCCCGTAGTCCGTGCTACCCCTCATGAGTTCGAGGAGGTGATAGCAGTGAACCTGAAGGCCCCTTTTCTCCTCTCCCAGGCCGCCTATCCTTCTCTGAAGGCGAGCGGCAACGGCAAGGTGGTTCTTGTGGGATCGATCACCTCTGTTTGGGGGCTTGGTGGCGTGGGCGTATACGGCATGAGTAAAGCAGCACTGCTTCAGCTCACGCGCACTCTCGCGGTAGAGTGGGCGCGAGATAATATCCAGGTGAACTGTCTTATCCCCGGTTTTATCCTTACCCCCCTTACTGAAGAGTCTATATGGGGTGACCCGAAGCGCCGTCGCTGGTTAACCGAGCGTATCCCTATGGGGCGACCAGGCCAACCCGAAGAGCTTGTGGGGGCGGTCATCTATCTCTGTTCGCAGGCTTCCGCTTACACAACCGGACAGGCCTTCGTTGTGGATGGCGGCTTTCTGGCCGGAGGATGGTGGGATGACTGGGAGGAGAGCTGCGAAAATGACCCCTAGCGTTCCCTTATGCGTTCATGCTACGGCTCCGGCAAAGGTGATTCTTTTCGGGGAGCACGCCATCAATAGGGGGCAACCCGCCGTTGCCACGGCCGTTGGCCTCTATACGCGTTGTGAGTTGAGAGTGGAAGGCTCGCATATCTTTCTGACAGGAGGCGGCAAACAGTCTCTCTTTTCACGCGAAGAAGTTCTCTCCCTAACGCATCAGATAGAGGACTTGAGAAAGCATGAGAAATATGACGACATACGTCGTATAAAACTTGATAACTATTTTGCTCCCGCCCTCTATCTTCTCGGCTATGCTTTTGGTGATAGTCTCCCTCAGGGGCTTCGTATCGAGTGGCAGAGCAGCATTCCTGCCTCCTCTGGGTTAGGCTCTGGAGGCGCGGCCTTTACTGCGCTGGCAGCGGCGGTGGCACCTCTGTTACAAGCGGAAAATGACCTTCTGCGTCGTGCCGACTGGGCGCATCACGGCGATATCGTGGCTCACGGTGGCATCGCCTCCGCCCTCGACACGCAAACGTCGCTGTTAGGCGGGGTCATCGGCTATTCCGGTAAAGGGTTAGCACGCTCCTTGCTGTTTTCTCCTGGACTCGACCTCGTTATTGCCCACACGGGAGTGAATGCCGCCACCGCCGAGGTTAACCGCGCGCTTAAACAACGCGAGGCCGAAAACCCTCGCCGTTTTAAAACCTACTTCGAAACCATCGGAGAGCTGGCTCACTCTGCGGAGCCTCTCCTGGCACAAGGCAACTGGCAGCAGCTAGGACATCTGCTATGGCTTAATCAGCTTGTTTTGGAAAAGGCCGGCGTCTCCTGCCCGGAAATAGAGGCGCTCGTTCGTGTGGCCCTAGATGCCGGCGCCTATGGGGCCAAATTAGCCGGATCGGGTGGAGGCGGCATCGTGATCGCCCTGGTCTCCCCCGCAGTCAAGGAGGCCGTTATTTCGGCACTTCGGAAGACCTGTACGGAAATTTATGCCCCCTCCATCGGTGTGGAAGGAGCAAAAATAGAGAAAATAGAGGAGAAACGATGAACTTTCAGATCATTGACCTTACCCATGTTCTTCTTCCAGGAGAGGAGCAGTACTCGGTTGAGATAAAGCAGCGCGGCAAGCCTAGAGAGACCCCAACCGGCGATATTATGCATGACGTCTACATGTGGTCCCATTCCGGTACCCATGTCGAGGTGTCGTTGCACTTTTATGCCGGTGGCAAAGACACAGCAAGCTTCCCTGCCGAGCGGTTTATGGGGCCGGCCATTCGCCTTGACTTTCGCCATAAACAGAAAGATGAACCGATCACCCTGCAAGATTTCCAACAAGCAGGCGATATTCGTCTTGGTGACATCGTGATCCTGTGGGAGGGGCGCGACCATCTCTATCGCACGAAAGATTCACACGCACGTCCCTATGTCAGCGAAGAGGCCGCCGAATGGCTGGTCTACGACCGAAAAATTAAGTTGCTTGGAACCGACTCCTCCGGCTTTGAGGTGCGTGGGGGACACAAAGACCACCCGAACCATCATCTCTTCTTCAAAGAGGGCAACGATATTCCTGTGGTAGAGTGCCTTTGCAACCTCGACAAAATCCCCACCCAGCGCTTCTTCTTTATCGGGTTGCCGCTGCCTGTGAAGGGGCTGGATGCGTCGCCGATTCGCGCGGTAGCCCTCGTGGGAACCCCTTTCACGGAGTAGAAGATGATTCGCATCGGATCTGCGCTTTTTAATGCCGACCATAGCCGCCTTGGAGAAGAGCTGCTTCAGACGGAGGCGGCCGGCATAGACTTCTTTCATTTCGACGTATTCGACGGCTATTTCACGCCCGACCAGGCCTTTGCGCCTAAAACCATTGCCACCCTACGCCCGCTCTCGCAGAAGCCATTCGAGGTTCATCTCGCCGTGCAAGAGCCTCTGCGTTTTCTTCAACCTCTTGCCGATGCAGGCGTTAACCTCATCTTTCTTCCGGCCGAAAGCACACCCCTACTTTATGAAACTATCTATGCGGTGCGCGAGAGAGGGTTGAAGGTGGGGCTTTGCTTGGCTCTGGGAACCTCGCTTAGTGTACTGGATGCTACTCTGCCTTTTCTGGATGCTGTGCTGTTGCTAGGCCGTGTTACCGGCGAAGGACAACGTGGGCGTAGCTTTCAAAATCTCACATTAGAGCGCATACGTGAGGTGCGCAAGCGGATAGATGCTCTTGGGCTTCCCATAGATTTGCAGGCTGCAGGGGGTCTAGAAACACCGCACTGTGTGGAAGTGTGCCGTGCAGGGGCGAGTTCGCTACCTATTGGGGCCGCTTTGCATCGTGAAAGCGATAAAGCCGCCTGGTTGGCGCACCTACGTCAGCTTTTGGAGCCGTCTCAACCCACAACCCCATCCATCTCTACACCCTCTGCTTCGGGCGTAGCGAGGTTTGAGGTGCTTGTGGCCTCTCGCTCATTTGGCAAAAACTGCCCGGAGGTCATCGAAAAGCTGAAGGCGGCCGGTTGTATTTTAACCGGTTTTGAGCTGGAGCGCGCGCCTACAGAGGAGGAGCTGTTAAGTCGTATTGGTACGGCCGATGTCCTTATCTCCGGCACAGAGCCGGTTACCTCGCGGGTTATCGAGGCCGCTCCGAAGCTCAAACTGATCGCCAAACATGGAGTCGGCTATGAAAACATCGCTCTCGAGGCGGCAAGGGCACGCCATATTCCTGTTACTCTTACGGGCAGCGCCATTGCCGAGTCGGTGGCAGAGCTTGCCTTTGGCTTTATGTTGGCTTTGGCGCGCCAACTGCCGCAAGGCGATGCCGCCGTAAAAGCCGGACAGTGGCGACGTTTTGTGGGCGTGGAACTAAAAGGCAAAACTCTTGGGATTGTGGGACTTGGGCAGATCGGCAAAACGCTCTGCCGACGCGCCAAAGCGTTTGAAATGAACGTAGTCGCCACAGAAGCCCAGCCCGATCAAAACTTTGTAACCTCTTGGGGGGTGGAGCTGATGCCTCTTGAAACGCTGCTAGAGAGGGCCGACTTTGTCTCCTTGCACGTGCCGGTCACGCCGCAAACTCAAAGGCTTATCGGTAGGCCGCAACTGCAGTGCATGAAACCTACCGCCTATCTCATCAATACCTCGCGAGGAGAGTTGGTAGACGAGGAAGCGCTCTATCAGGCTTTAAAAGAGGGCCGGATCGCCGGGGCGGCTTCCGATGTGTTTTTAAAAGAGCCGCCCGGAAAACATCCTCTCCTTTCGCTGCCCAACTTCATCGCGATGCCCCACTGTGGAGGCCAGACCCAAGAAGGGTTGCGCCGCATGGGCGAAAGCGTTGCGGAAAACGTGCTCCGCGTTCTTCACGGGCAAGAACCACTCTACCGTATTGTCTAAAATCTGCAAAAAGGTGAAACCAGGTTTATGAGATTAAAAGTCAGTGATAACCGCCGATTCCTTGTCTATGAAGACGGAACGCCCTTCTTCTACCTAGGCGATACCGCCTGGGAGCTGTTTCATCGCCTTACCTTTGAAGAGGCCAAGCACTATCTGCACGATCGCGCTGCAAAAGGCTTTACCGTCATCCAAGCTGTCGCCCTGGCCGAATTCGACGGCCTCAACGAGCCAAATCGCTATGGACATACCCCCCTGCACAACAACGACCCCACCAAGCCGAATGAGGACTACTTTGCCCACGTTGATCGAGTGGTGCAGTATGCGGAATCGCTGGGGCTAACCATCGGAATGCTGCCCACCTGGGGCGATAAATGGAACAAAAAGTGGGGTGTTGGTCCCGAAATCTTTACCCCTGAAAATGCACGAGCCTACGGCGAGTTTCTCGGCAAACGATACCGAAACGCCTCGCTCATCTGGATATTGGGTGGCGATAGACCGGTAGAAACCGATACCCATCGCGCTATTCTGCGCGCTCTGGCAGAGGGGCTTGCTAGCGGCGATGCCGGGGCGCATCTGCGCACGTTTCATCCCCCCGGCACACACTCCTCCATAGAATATCTCCCCGATGAACCCTGGTTAGATTTCCATATGTATCAGACCGGCCATGGGCGCGAACGGTCTACCTGGCAACTGCTGGCTCAAGACTATGCCCACCAACCCACCAAACCCTGTCTAGATGGAGAGCCGGGATATGAAGACCACCCAATAGACTTTAATCCTCAAAAAGGCTACCTCGATGCCAACGACGTGCGACGCTTTGCCTACTGGGCGGTGTTTTCCGGGGCGTTCGGCCACACCTACGGCTGCCACGATATTTGGCAATTCTTCGATCCCACACTGCATCCGCCCATCAGCTGGGCGCGCACGCCGTGGAGAGAGGCGCTCCATCTGCCGGGAGCCGGCCAGATGCGCCATCTTCGCAGGCTCATCGAGTCGCGCCCCTTCCTAAGCCGAATTCCAGACCAAAGCCTTTTTGCTGCCGATGCCAACGATCCGCTTCATCATATCGCCGTCACGCGCGATCGAGAAAACCGTTATGCGCTCTTCTACCTGCCTTACGGCGGGCGCTTTGTAGCGAACCTAAGGCCTTTGGCGGAGCAGCGCTTTCGCGCCCAATGGTTCGATCCGCGTACCGGCATTCACCACCTTTTAGGGGAGATCGGAGCTGGAGGCGAGATAGAGTTCGTTGCGCCCTCCGCAGGCAAAGGGGAAGACTGGGTACTTGTGCTTGATAAGGTGTAACCACCAGTACTCTCATGGCTCCATGATGCGCGCGCACAAGCGGCAGCAGCCGTTGCGTAGCTTAGGGACGAGCGCCTATCCATGGGCCTCCCATGCGGTTCTCAATTGGCCTCGTGAGGACATGAGGGCTGTCGTGGTGGGGTGAACAGCAGCTCCTGCCGAACGTGTGTGCCCTAGCGTAAGGGATGACGGCGTTGACCGCCGAGGCACTTCTGCCCGCCGCATGGTAGGTTGGCCGGCGTTCCTATCCGCTCAATCAGCCCACGCGATATGGTAGGGGTAGGCACAAGACCTACCCCTCGATAAGCCCATCCAGTTTGCCCTCTCTAGCCCATCCGGTCGTCCTGGCGGATGAGGGGGAAGAGCGTCGGCCACGAGCGCAGCGCTGTTGGCCTTGATAAGAAGAGACGATTAAATTAAGTGAATACTGTTGGTTTAAGTGAATACTGTTGGTGTCTGAGCCCTCAACGGGGTTTTGAATAGAAAAAAGGGTTATAGTTAGTTGCCAAAGGAGATCAAGCGTTAGCTTACTTGTAAAAGTTGCTGAAAAATGATATAATCAGCTTGAGTCCCCATAGTTGTATCAAAGGGTGACCCTGTTATGATGCTGTTGTACCGGTTGTTTCCGCTGTTCGGGGCTGGCGAGAACGGAACTTGTCGAAATGAACTTCGATCCACCACAGATGGGGCATGGCTTAGAAAACCTCGAGGGGTTTCACGATCCCTCGCTACCCTCCATCTCAAAAGCATCCACGACTTCGCTCCCAAAAACCGCGCGGCGTGCCCGCCTTTACGATCTGGTCTTCGGGGTAGGACTGGTGGCGCTCTTCGCCTACGCCCTGCACAAGCCTTTCCATCCGCATGAGTTTGGGGTTTGGGGCATCGCCACCCTGCTGTTGCTGCTGGTCAGCTCTCTCCCTCTTGTCGACTCGAACTATCGCCCGTTCACCTTCACCGGCCCAACCGCCTTTGGCCTGGCCATATGGATATCGCCTGGGGTAGCTGCGGCGAGCGCCCTCGCCGCCCACTTCCTACGGGCACGGTTTTGGGTAAAAGGCGGAGCCTATCGAGGCTACACGCGTTTTCAGGGCGGCCAACTCGCATTGGCCTCCCTGGCCGTTGCGATTTTTTGGAATCGGTTGCCGGTGCGCTTCGCCCCCAACGACCTCTCTCATGTGCTCTCTTTGGGCTTGCTTGCCGCTTGCATCTTTGTTGGGCTTGAACTTGCCCTATCGCTTCTGGCCCCACCACCGCGCGTTAAGCGGGTGGAGATGCGGCGTAACCTCGCGATGAACACTCTCGTTTACAGCGTGGGGCTTCTTCCCATTCTCTTACTCATTCCCCTCCGGCTTGCCTACGGCCCCATCGTCTGCCTGCCTGTGGGGCTTCTGCTGCTGCTTGCCGCCGCGACCCTGCGCCTTAGCCATGAGGTGAACGGGTTGCATCGTCAGCTTCAAATCGCCGAAGCTTTAGGCCGGGCCGGGCTAAAAGCGGCCGGCTCCGAACGCCCCGAACAGCTTCTCGAACGATTTCTTAAGCTCGCTCAGGAGCTGCTGCAGTGCGAGCGCTCCCTCGTTTGGCTGCCGGAAGCCGGCACAGGCGATTTCTATCCCGCCGTTGCCCTTCCCGACAAAGGCCCCTTTGCCGGTAGGAAGTACCACTTCGGGCACGGATTAGTAGGCCACGCAGCCGCCCGCGTGCGCCCTCGCCTCATCTTGGATGCCGCCACCGACGTCCATCGCGCCCATCATGAGATGGCCTCCGGCTCCTGGATTCTCTATCCCATTGTGGTAAGGGAGCAGATACTGGGCGTCGCGCATTGGGTGCGCCCGGCAAGCAATCCCTTTTTGCTTGAGGATTTAGAGCGCCTTGAAGCCCTCATGCCGCTGGCCACCATCGCCCTCGAAAACTTTTTCGTCCACGAACAGATACGCATCCAGGCCATCTCCGATGGCCTTACGGGCCTTTGGAATCAGCGCCACACCATGGAACTGCTTCGGGAGGAACTGCAGCGTGCTGCGCGTTACCACCGCACCTTCTCCATTCTTATGCTCGATGTGGATAGCTTCAAGAGCTTCAACGATACCTATGGGCATCTTCAAGGCGATCAGCTTCTGCGTAGCATCGCCACCGTGTTGCGCACAAGCGTGCGCTCCGTAGACCATGTGGGGCGCTACGGAGGCGAAGAGTTTCTGGTGATTCTACCGGAAACCGGAAAGCACGAAGCCTGCTTGCTGGCCGAACGTCTTCGCGCGGCTGTGGAAGAGTACGGGGTCATTCTCACCGATAGAGGCCCTGTGCGACGTACCGTTAGCATTGGTGTGGCGGCCTACCCGGAAGATGCCCTTAACCCAGCCGAGCTGATCGAACGGGCCGATGAAGCCCTCTATCGCGCGAAACGCGCCGGCAAAAACTGTGTGATCTGGGCGTGAGGAAAATGTCACGACGCACGAACAAAGATAGGGGTTTCAGAGCAACCCGTCGTGAACTCTTGGTGACCTCGCTCGGCCTGCTGATCTCGCCCAATAATTCCGAGGAGGGCATGTCCGTGCAGCGAACAACAACTTCCAACGAAAAGAACGATATAGAGAAAAGTATTGCGCTTTTGATTGAACAGCACCATCTCTCGCTGACCGAAGCGCAGCGCCGTCTGTTGCCACAGCAACTGCAGGAATTAAAAGCGACCATCCTGGCGCTCCGCAAATTCCCTCTGCAAGATGGAGATAGCGAGCCTGCCACCCTCCTGCCGATCTTTCCTTTGGGCCGTCGTCCCGTCTGAAAGCCCCTACCGATGTCAGAGATTCCGCTTCATTATCTTAGCGCGGTTGAACTGGGGAGGCTGATTCGAGAGAAGAGGCTCTCTTCGGTCGAGTTAACGCGCCTTTACCTGGAACGGTTGGAAAAGATCGGTCGTTCGCTGAACGCCGTGGCCGAGCTAACTCCCGAACTGGCCCTCGCCCAAGCGCGTCAGGCGGATGAGGAGCTTGCCAAAGGCTACAGCCGTGGCCCTCTCCACGGCGTGCCCTACGGCGCCAAAGACCTTTTGGCCACAAAAAATATCCCCACACGGTGGGGATCGCCTGCCCATAAAGACCAGATTTTCAACTACGATGCCACCGTCATTCGCAAGCTGCGCGAGGCCGGCGCGGTGCTGGTGGCCAAACTAAGCATGATCGAGCTGGCCGGAGGTGGGGGCTACGACTCCCCCGCAGCGTCGTTGGAGGGGCCTTGTCGCTGCCCATGGAACCCCAGCCGATGGGCCGGCGGTTCCTCCTCGGGCTCTGGGGCCGCCGTGAGTGCCGGCCTGGTCGGTTTTGCCTTAGGTACGGAGACCTGGGGCAGCATCACCGTGCCCGCCGCTTTCTGCGGCATTAGCGGTCTGCGCCCTACCTACGGAAGAGTAAGCCGCCACGGCGCGATGACGCTCTGTTGGACTCTCGATAAGATCGGCCCCATGGCACGCTCTGCCGAAGATTGCGGCTTTATTCTGCAGGCGATCGCCGGCCCAGACCCGCTCGATGCCACCTGTGCTCCCATCGGCTTTCGATTCCGTGCCCAGCCGCTTGTAAGCCGCAGACGACGCCCTATTCGACTCGGTGTGCTGCCGCACGACACCTCTAAGGTTCCTGAGGTTCAAAAAGCCTTTGAGGAGGCTTTGGCCGTGTTCCGGGAACGAAACTTTCACATAGAAGAGGCCTCCTATCCACCCGATATTCCCTACAACGAAGCCGCATCGCTCATCGTAATGGCGGAAGGCTCGGCCGCCTTTGAAGGGCTTATCCGCAGCGAACGCCTGCAACTCCTGGCCGACCCTCAGCAGCAGGCAGGCCTTATTGCCGGGCTTTCCATCTCCTCTGCCGACTATCTGCGTGCCCAGCGCATTCGCAAAATAGCCATCCAGGCCCTCAACGCGCTCTGGGCGCGTTTCGACCTCCTTATTGCGCCCACCCTTCTCACCGTGGCACCCGAAGTCTCCAAACCCCTCAGCGCCGGCACAGAGCCTTGGGGTGGAAACGGGGGGCCGGGCAATCTGGCCGGTTGGCCGTCGCTTTCCATCCCTATGGGCTTTGGAAAAGAGAACCTGCCGCTTGGGCTTGAAATCATCGGCCCTCCAGGCGGTGAAGAGGCCATTCTTGCCCTCGGGATGACCTATCAACGAGAGACCGATTGGCATAGAAAGCATCCAAGTTTATGAAAGCTCTTTTCTTTTCGTCTCTCTGCCTGCTGCTCATCGGTTGGCAAGCGCCTTCCATTGCGCCCTCTTCGGGCGGTAAAACACCTCCGGTGGTCTCGCCAAAGGCCGTCAAAAAACGCAGCTCCAACATCGTTCAAGGCTCCATCCTGAAGATGGATGCCGAGGCGCTTACCCTGCATATTGGCGGCGGTGTGGAAACCGTGCATCTCACCGACCAGACGCGCTACTGGCGCAATCGGCAAGCCGTAACTCGCGACGCCTTTAAGGAGGGGCAAACGGTAATCGCCCACCTGCGTCGCTCTCGTGGCGAGAGCCGCCGCCTTGTTGTAGACCTGGCCGATCCCCAAAGTTGGCGATGGCTACAGCACCTGCGTCGCGACATCGTGGAAGCCACCTTTGAATCCGCCACGGAAGACCAGCTGCAGGTGCGATTGAACGGCGCAAACATAGACTTCGCTTACGGCCTGAGCGATGATACCTTGTGGGGCATTAAAGGCTCTCAAGTACCCGCCAACCCTTTTCGCCCCGGGGACAGAATATGGATCGTTCCCCGCGCCCGTTCCGATGGCGGCATAGTGGCGCGCGCCGTGGCCGATACGCATCATCAGGCCCTGCTGCTTAAGGAACAGTTGGCCACCACCCTACACGGCAAGATTGTGGCGGTGGATAGCCAAGCCCATACCTTTACCCTGCAAACGGAGTTAGGGGAACGACGCACGCTCGACATGCCTATCCCCACCGAAACGGCCCGTGCGCGAACCTCCCACACAAAAGCGCTAGAGGAGGGCGAGTTGAAACCGGGGCTTTTGGTGACGGTGCATCTGCAGCACAAACGTGACGGCACCGTGCTGGTGCGCAGCATCACGCTTCAAGCGGCTAGGCATCGGCGAAAATAGAGGAGCCGATGCGGACAAAAGGGCGTTGCGCTGAATCGTTACGGTTCGGCACCGGCCAAAAGCTCCACGATCACCGAATCGGTAATGGGGAGGCCTTTGGTGCTGACGCGCAGCCTATCGTCGTTCCACTCAAGCAGGCCTTGCTGCACGAGCTTCTCAATCCCGCGTCTATAGCGGGCGAGAGGGTCGAGGCCGAATCGGTCGCGTAGGGCGTTGAGTGAGATGCCGGCGCGAAGGCGCAGACCCAGCAAAAGGGTTTCGTCTAACGCCCGCGGAGGGGCCAGACACTCCTCTTCCACGCAGAGGTTTTCGCCGCTTTTCATCTTCTGCACATAACGTTGCGGGAGGCGCTCACGCTTCCAACGTCGCCCTCCCACATAAGAGACGGCTCCGGGGCCTACACCCAGATACTCCTCGTTGTGCCAATAAACGAGGTTGTGACGACAGGCAAACCCGGGAAGAGAGAAGTTGCTGATCTCGTAGTGCACATAGCCGGCCTGCAACAAGCGTTGCTGCGCATATTCATACATCGCTACAACGGTGTCGTCATCGGGTAAGACCAACCGGCCTCCAACATGGAGGCGCTCGAAGCGGGTGCCCGGCTCAATGGTAAGGGCGTAGAGGGAGAGATGCTCTGGGGCAAGCTGAACGGCCTGTTCAAGAGTGGCTTGCCAAAGAGGCAGAGTCTGTTTCGGAAGGCCAAACATCAGGTCGAGATTCACGTTTGTAAAGCCAGCCTCTCGTGCGGCATGGTAGGCGTGCACGGCCTCTGCAGTGGTATGGAAGCGATCGAGCGCGGTAAGTAAAGCGTTATCGAAAGCCTGGATACCGATGCTAATGCGGTTGAATCCGAGGGCGTGCATGGCGGCGAATTTGGCGACATCTGCCGAGGTAGGGTTCGCTTCACTGGAGATTTCGGCGTCGGGCAATAGGGGAAAATGAGAGCGAATCGTTGCCATAAGCTCTGTAAGCTGTTCAACGCTTAAGAAGGTGGGGGTGCCGCCTCCAAAGTAGATGGTGGCAAGCGGGCGTTCGCACAGCGGCTTGCCTTCTACGCGCTCGTGGCTTGCTTTGGCAATATCAAGGCCGATTGCCTCCACCGTCTCCTTAACCAGAGCGCTCTGGGCCGGTTCCACATAGGTGTTAAAGTCGCAGTAGGCGCAATGGTGAACGCAAAAAGGGATGTGCACGTACAGTGAAAGCGGTTTTGTCATAGGTAAGACCTTAACTCAAAGCGACATGACGGGCATGGATCCATTTTTGCGATTCTACCTTACTTTGCTTATCGAAGCAGACAGCCCAATGAGAGAGGGCGTAGATTCCCTTGTTTCCGACGTATCAAGAAGAGATCGCCTCTCAACGTTTGGATAGATGTTGCTGCAAGGCGATGTTGACAAAGGCCCTGATAGTGTGATATAATGTAGTTTCGTGCGCGGAG
>NZ_DATGKU010000126.1:0-1168 GCF_035294505.1 Chthonomonas sp.
AGGGCATCTTTGCGTAAAACGGGGTCGGCGGCGATACGCTTGAGTTCGGCGATATTGGCGTCGAGCTCAGAGATGGGTTTTTCAAAATCGAGCGGACTTACAGACATGCCGTAGGCTCCTCACAGAGTAAAGAGAGTACGGAGGCGAGAGCGGAGCGCATCTCACGTCTCGGCACGATACGATCGATCATACCACACCGAAACTGGAATTCAGACGTTTGAAAATCGTCGGGCAGGCGTGTGCCCATATCCTGATTGCCGACTCGGCGCCCGGCAAACCCGATAAGCGCTCCTGGCTCGGCAAAGGTGATGTCGCCCAAGGAGGCGTAGGAGGCATAGACGCCGGCCATGGTGGGGTCGGTCAACACGACGATGAAGGGCAGCCCGGCCTCCCCAAGGCGCGCCACGGCGGCGCTTGTTTTGGCCATCTGCATCAGAGAGAGTAACCCCTCGAACATGCGGGCACCGCCCCCGTTTGCGGTGAAGACCACCACAGGGAGACGCTCTTGGATGGCCCGTTCGATGGCCCGCACAATCTTCTCTCCGACCACGCTGCCCATGGAGCCGCCCAAGAAAGAGAAGTCGGCCACGCTAAGGACTACCTTATGCCCTCCAATGCGGGCATAGCCACAAACCACCGCATCGGTAAGCCCGGTATCTTTTCGCGCCTGCTCTAACTTTTCGCGATAGCCGGGGAAATCGAGAGGGTCTGTGGAGAGGAGGTGCTCATCGAACTCCTCAAAACTGCCTTCATCCACCGTTATCTCGATGCGCTTACGCGCAGGTAGGCGATGATGATAGTTGCAGTGGGGACATACGGAAAGATTACGCTCCACATCGCGAGCGAACAGAATCTCGTTGCACTTTGGGCACTTCAACCATAGACCACTAGGCACCTCTTTGCCTGTTAGGCCGTTGCGTGATGGACGTTTGAACCAGCTACCACGTGCCATTGGTATAATATTAACCTCCTGTGCAGATGCAGGAAAAAGCGTATCGTCTGTAAGAACGTTTGCGACAAACCGTTGAACGAGGTGAAACCCAACGATGAGCTTGCCGGAATGGCGCAAAGAGATTGACCAGATTGACGAACAGATTTTGCACCTGCTGAATCGCCGTGCAGAGCTTGCCCGTCAGATCGGGCATGCCAAATCACGAACGCGATCACA
>NZ_DATGKU010000127.1:0-12083 GCF_035294505.1 Chthonomonas sp.
CTTCTGCTGAACCCGCCTGCCCGTCGCCTTCAACTGATGCTCGACGGGGTCGCCTACGCAGAAGAGGTAACCATGGCTTCGATATGCAACTCAGTCTACCTTGGCGCCCGCTTCGCAGTCGCCCCCGACGCCAAACTAGACGATGGGTTGTTCGATGTCATCCTCGTAGGTACCCTTTCGCGGTGGGAGCTGCTCCGTTTTGCCTTTGCGCTTCGATTCGGCAACAATCTGCAACTACCCAAAGTTACCTGCCTACGGGCGCGTGAGGTGGAGATCAGTCGCGCGCGCTACCGACAACGCCCCCTGCCCGTGCATGCCGACGATCATATTGCTGCCTATACCCCGGCGAAGATCGAGGTTGTGCCCCAAGCCCTCCGTGTTATCGCTCCTGAGGAGGCACCGTAGGGACTGACGGGGCCTTGTGCCCTTCACTTCTCGCCCTATGAAGAGTGCCCGGTGGCCAGCGCCCATAGCATAAATAGTGAGGCAGCCCCTAACAGAAGCACGGCCAGCCCACCCAAAAGATTGCTGAGGGGGCGGTTTGTGCGTGCTTTCATCACTTTGGGGTTGTTGCAAATAAAGAGGAGCACAACAAGCAGCGGCACGGCAACAACGCCGTTGAGCACCGATGCATAGAAGAGCGCCTTGATGGGGCTTATTTTCTGAAAGAAGTTGAGAAGATAGCCCACAAGCACCATACCGGCAATGGTGAGATAGAAGGCGCGTGCCCTTTGAAAACGACGATACAACCCATGTCGCCAACTTAAAGACTCGGAGAGCGCATAGGCCGCAGAACCCGCTAAAGTGGGAACAGCAAGCAACCCGGCCCCCAAAATGCCTAAAGCAAACAGCCAATAGGCCACCTTGCCCCCAAGCGGTGCCAGCGCTTTGGCGGCATCCTGGGCGGTATTGATGTTGGTAATGCCTTTTGCATGCAGCGTGGCCGCCGTGCAAATGATAATAAAGAACGTTACAAGTTGAGAGACGATCATACCAGAAGCCGTATCGGCTCGTAGGTTATGCATTTCGGCCTCATTGGGAGAGCGCTTGCGTTTTCCGGGAGCGTCGGCCTCGTGCTGGGCAATAAGCTCCTCCACCTGCTGCCCCGCCTGCCAAAAGAAAAGGTAAGGCGATATCGTGGTACCAAGCGAGCCAACCAATGCCATCAAGTAGTCGGTTTTCCATTGCCAAGTGGGCAGCACGAGGTTTTTGAAAATGAGGCCCCAAGCGTTATGCACCGACGGCATGAGGGCCGTAATGGCGTAGGCAATAAATGTGAGACAGAGCCACTTGAGAAATCGCGCATAGTGCGCATAGGGCATGAAGATTTGGGTGAGCATGATAAAAAGGGAGATGAGGCTGATCCAAACGAGAAACGGGCCATGAAAAAGCATTTTGGCGGAAGAGGCCATGATGTTGAGATCGGCGTAGATATTGATAATATTCGTGGCCATCAGCAGAAAAACACACCCTAGCAGCAGCCACTTCGGGTAGTGCTCCTTAACGACCGCCGCCAGTCCCTTGCCCGTCAGCAATGCAACCCGGCCACACATCTCTTGAACGGCGATCATCAGGGGGAGACATAGCAGGGTAGGCCATAACAGCTTATAGCCGAACTGCGCCCCCACAACCGAGTAGGTGCCGATGCCAGCCGGGTCGTTATCGGCGGCTCCGGTAACGAGGCCTGGGCCGAGGCTTTTCCAAAACGGTTTCTTCACACGAATGTCCGGCTCCTCCACGCGAGCGTTCTCCACATCTTCCCGGTCGGCCATACGCTCTTCATGGGTTTCGGCCGGTGCCGATGGGCTTGGATCAGGGAGATTTACTGTTTCCTCGTTCATAGACGCTGCACTCCTTGTTCATAAAAGTTACACCGCGCGACCCTGTTTTGCTGCGGGGTGTTGCTGCCATAGAAGCCTTGTGAGAAACAAAAACCCTGCCAACGCCGTCCTCAAAGGGAAGACGCCGGCAGGGTGGAATGTTCTTTTTTTAGTAGGTTCCGGTGTTGCGGTTTGTTAGCAAACGGTAGATTTCGAAGATGAGCCACAGAAGCAGCGCTGCCTCGATGATGAGGAAGAGGATGCCTCCTAGGCCTGCAAACACGCCGATCACCAGCTTCCAGATCACTACCGCGATCACGATAGCGACAATCAGCATGAGTATCCGATACATTGTGTTCTCCTTTTGACCTCAATACTTCTATTTATGAGTGTCTACCTGTTGGACGATATCCCCATCTCTTATGTTCCACTCAACTACCGCCGATCTGATGCAGGGCAGGGTTACCCTGCCCCTGGAAGGGTTTGGGTCAAGGCGCCTTGCTGTTGTGTCGTTAGGTGAGGGGGAGGGCGTCGGCCTTGAGGGGAAGGGCGTCGGCCTTGAGGGGAAGGGCGTCGGCCTTGAGGGTTGGGGAGGGGCTTGAAGAGCCGGCGCTACGCCTGTCCTTTCTAGCGAAGGCGCCTGTCATTTCGAGCCGAAGGCGAGAAATCTTGTGTTTCAATCCCCACCGGTTCTGAGGGTTGGGGAGGGGCTGCAGAAACTGCCAACTGCTTCGGTTCTAGAGCCCATTCGTGGAGCAAGCCGACTTTGCCCGCCCCCTATCCCTTCCTTTCGTCTTGCAGACAGCAACGCAGCGGCCAGAGAGATAGGCTTTGAAAGAAACGGTGCTGGCCGCTGAGGCGTTTATTGTGTCTTACTTGTTGAAGAAAGGGGGCTAGTGTGGTTAGTGTCCAGATGACAGCGTATCAAAGGAAACCGACAATGAACTTGCCGGTCTCCTTCCCCTATAGGGGACATCGGCGCCCCATGTCACCTCGAAGCGAAGCTGAGAGGTCTTTACGTTTAGTCTTCACTGAGGGAGGGCGCCCTACCCCTGTGTCGGTCTTGAGAAAGTGCCGTGCGCAGTAGCGTCGGCCCTGATTTGAACGCTGCCCTCCCATTAGAAACCTGATCGATGGAGTCTATAACAACTATAGAAATGTGTTACTTTATTTATAATCACTTGATCTACCCCATTGCCTTGCTTTCTTGCATCTGAATATGTTTTGTGGTAACATTAAAATGTCAGTTCATCGCATTTTCTCTATAGCACAAAGTTATAGAGAGAACAGATACTCAAGGATCGGAGGAGAACCATGCAACGCCAAGTTCAAATCAAGGTAGTCTCCTATCGCTTCGTTGCCCGATGGCTTCTTTGGGTCATCGCGCTAGCGCTTGCTTCCTTCCTTACAGTGCCTTTGTGTAAGGCTCAAGAGCCACCTCGAGCCATGAACCTTAAGTTTCAGGCCGATGTCGCCGAAAACGGCAATGCCCGTATCTACGCAACGATCACTTTTAGCCCACCCTCTTTCTATGATGTTATCAAAATGGTCTATCCCGATCTCTATCTTCTGTTTCGTGACCTCATCTCTAACAACCACGCAAATTGGGAGGTCAACCGAAACACGGTTAAGATCACCGGAGACGATGCGAACCAGGCTATCCACATGAGCGGCGAAGTTTTAGGTTTTTCCGTTTGCCGCGATCAACGGTGGGAAATCTCCTTAACAAAAGGCGAAAACCTGGTAACCCAAGTCGGTAACAAGCTCTATACGACCTTCTCGCAGGTCGAGGAAAACGGGATGTTGGCCACCGGCACCGCTACCTACATCCTTCCATCGAATGCACAAGCGATCAACTTCGATGCCGGAAACAAACTAACCTACCATATTCCAACCCCCCACTACGCTGGCAAGCCGCAATTGCAGTATAACCTTGTTTACCATGATCGGATTATGTCCTGCGTCTACAAAATCTATGCGGACCCGACCATCGGAGGAGGAAGATATTGGGTCGCCAAGTCCGTTGTCACCAACACCGGTAACGCCCCCATGTACGACGTAAAAATCTACTACAGTCTTGGGGAATATGCCGACGAGTGGACGCCGGAGCCTTATTCCGTTATTCTGCCCGGTGGCTCGGTGGTAGATTGCTACTATCCCCTCATCTCTTCAAAGGTGGCGACCTTCAAAACAGAAAACCCCGCGCATCTTACCGTTCGCTGCCTCTACAAGGATGCTGCCGGACATGAGCATGAGGAAGACCACACCAAGCTCGTTACGATTATGGGTATTAACCAACTGGTCTCTTCCAATCTCACCGCCTCGGATCGGCAGCAGGTGAACCCTATCGGTGCCTGGATGGACATGACGAATAACATGCCTCTTATTGCCGCTTATGTCACCAAAACAGACGATCCCGTGAAACAGCTTGCCGGCTATATCAGCAGCACAGCAGGAGGGGTTGCGGCTAACAACAGCGACAAAGACGCCATCACGTGGCTTAAAGCTGCCTACGATACGGAAGTCGCCAACAACATCGTCTACCAAACCCCTTCCGGATTTTTGGATGGCACCCAGTTCGTCCAGGACATCAAGTTTCCACGCGATACCTTAATGGCAAAATCGGGAACCTGTATTGACCTTGCCATTCTCTACGCTTCGCTTGCCGAAGCGGTGGGGTTGCAAGCCTACCTCATGGTCGTTCCCGGCCACTGCTTTCCTGTTATCAAATTACCGAGTGGTCAACTGATCGGTGTGGAAACAACCGGCCTTCGGGGCGGAGATAACGCCGTAGGCTTCGCCGATATTGTCAAACTAGGCACACAAGAGTTCGTAGAGCACGTTAAGGATGGGAGATACCATCTGGTAAACATTGATGAGGAACAGGGAGAAGAGCATATCACCCCGCCCGAACTTCCACCGGTCGGCAACGATTTCCTCGCCAAATGTGGCATCCAAGAGGTGCACTATGTTGCCGGTGGGAGAGAAGCGAACCCGCCTGAACAGCATCCGCAACAGCCCAACCCAAATCCGCCTAACGTTGCCAACCCTCCTGAACTGGCGAACCCGGTTAACGCAAAAAGCTACAGCGGAACGTGGAAGGGGTATTGTGGCAACAACGCCCTCACCATGCACATGAGCGATGACAACGGCGTCGTGAGCGGCGATCTCAACATAACCCTTCCCGATGGCGAGCTGTTCCAAGCCAATTTCCGCAACGCCCATGTGAAGAACGGCGAGATAGAAATCTACGCGCGGGGCACCTATAACGGTCATCCCGTCTCCGTGCACATGAAAGGCAGGCGAGAAGGCGGAAAAGTATCGGGCAGCATCACCCTCATCGATCGCGGGCCATTGGATGTTCCTGTTGATTCGCACACCTTCGTTTGGAAAATGGTTTGTGTGGATACCGGTGATAGCGACGGAGGCAAATAGTTGTTTTTGAAGCCCGACTGCGCTCTAGAGGCCTTCAACCAAACGGCCTCTAGAGCTTTTTGTTTTTGTTCTTTATCTCCTCGCAGAACGGACATGGCCCTACCGACCTGCAGTTTCATGCTCATGGTTCTCTATGCCGGATGATTTTCTACAGAGAAAGGGCTATAATGCATAGGCAGAAGCGTGAAGACGACGCTTCTTAACCACCTCAACATCCAATTCCGTTGCGACATCTCCTTCAGGAACAATTCGCAACAGCCCGTCCGTCATAAAAATGGCAATTTCAAAAACTACAAAAGCAAAGGAGTAGATAAATGAAGAAGACACTGTGGACCGTGGTGTGTGGTGCCCTTGCTTTGGCTATGGGCACGGGGGTTTGCCATGCCCAGCGCATGGTACCGGTAGGTAACGTTCCCGAAATCTCCGATACGTCCCCTACCTGGTGGGCCATCGCCGGCTATAGGATCGTACACATCACCCAAAGCGACGGGCATTTCACGCCCATCATGCGCACCGAACTGTTCGATGCACGCACCGTTGAGATTCTCTCGCGCACGCAAGTTCCTCCCTTGAGCGCCTCCGACGTAAAGGCAGTGGGCAATGCGGTGCTGGTGCGTGGCTATCTTTTAATGCGTGTGACTCCTCAAGATGCGCGCGCCGCAGGAACGAGTGTGACCGCTTTGGCGAAACAGTGGGCTGCCTCGGTGGCACATGTTCTTCCGCGCATCGCTCCAACGCCGAGCCGCTTCGGAATCTAGTCTCTTCTTCCATGAAAACCCAAGGGATGTCACTTCTAAGTGACATCCCCATTTTAACCTCAAAAGGTAGTTCAAAACGCCTTACCTCATCTCAACCGCCTTAAGTCTCTTGCCTGCCTATTCGGCGCTAGAGTTAAATTGCACGATCTTCTCCCAATTTAACGTGCCATCGGCATCCGCAAAGTCGTTTAACAGATCGCGCGTGAAACGATTCACTGCATTGGCCCACTCTTGCTGATAGCGTTCCCGCTGCTTATCGGGATAATCGCGCATCAGGCGCATCAGTTTGAGGTAGAAGTCGGGATCCCCAGTTATCTCTTGCCAAAAAGCTTGACCGGAAACAATGCGATATCGCCTTTTTGCAGTCGGCTCCATCACACGCTGGCCATAAGAGCAACCTAATATCGGTTCAAATTGCTTCCCGAGATTTTTCAAATGCTGACGGAGACGATTTTGTAGCTCTTGAAACTCATCGTTCATCCGAGCGGTTTGACTCGCGTTAAAAATATTCGGCCCCGATTTTACAGCAATGGCTTTGTATGTCTTCTCCTCTTCCATTTCGATATCTATCCCTGTTGCACCCGATTTTCTTCCACGGCTCACTGCCAGAGCAATAGGTTCTACAAATGCATCTCCGAAAATGGTCTCGTCAGATGCTTGGGTATGGATATCCAAAATATATTCGACTAATTCAGCAGCTGTTCTCAGACCAATAGCACGCATGAGGTAAGGGTTTTTGCGCTTAAGAACCTCTTTTAAGTGAAGCCGCGATAGATTCGCTATTCGCCTGTTATAGAACTCATCAAGATACTTAATCCCTTACACGCGATGACCACTAATACACTTGGAAAAAGGTCTCGCTCTCTCCTATCGTGTACAGATTCGGTTCCGCTGCCTCTTTGGCCACGCGCTCATTGGCCAGACGCACATACTCCTCTTTGATTTCGATCCCGATATATCGGCGATCCAAACGAACACAGGCAACCGCCGTTGTGCCAGACCCGATGAAGGGGTCTAACACCACATCGCCCACCTCGGTAAACAGCTTGATGAACCAGGTAGGCAGTTCCACCGGAAACGTGGCTGCATGGTAGCGATTATAGCATTCGGTGGCCATATGGAGCACATTATCCGGATAAGCAAACTCACGCCCAATCCAGTTGGCGACCCGCTTACCAAAACCGCTGCCAACCTGAGAGGTGAATCGGGTGAGATCGTTCTCCCCAAGCTTCTTAAGACGTTCATGTTTCCAATCCCCCATCGGCACCATCACCGCTTCTTGAAACATCTTGAATTGACGCTGCTTTGTAAAATGGAGGAGGCGTTCCCATGCGTCCCGAAAGCGATTGGGCCATTTGCCCGGATAGCAGTTCTTTTTATGCCAGATATACTCTTCCGTCCAAAGCCACCCCTGCTTGCGCATTGCAAGAATCAGCTCGAGCACATAGGTATGCCGCTCGCCGCCAACCACGCGCTCCTTGATGTTCAACACAAAGGAACCGCTCGGTTTCAAAACGCGCTTTAGCTCGGTCGCAATGGGCAGAAACCATTCCACATAATAATCAGGATGAATGCCACCGTAAACCTCTTTACGCTGATCGGCATAGGGTGGCGAGGTAATGATGAGATCGATGCTCTCATCGGGTAGCTGCTTCAATAGTTCGCGACAATCCCCGTGGAGAATGCGATTTAGGAAGGGAGTGGATGGAGTTTGCTCTGCATCGTACATATCCACAAGTATACCAGCTAACGGGTATGGGAAGCCGATTCTGACCTAGGAGGAAGAGCGCCCTGCTCCGGAAAATCTTGCTGTTTTCTGGGTACCCCTGTATCGGCCTTGAGGGAGAGGTACTGAGGGGGAGTGGATAGGGGTAGGGCTGTGGAAACTGTCAATCTCGAGGTTCTAGAGCAAGTCAGCAAAGCAAGTCTGCCTTGTGCGCCCCCTATCCCATCCTTTCCCCCGATTCGGGAGAAAGGGGGCGGTTATGTTGAGTTTCCGAAGGAAAGCTAATCAAAGGAAACCGCTAGTGAACTTATTGGTCTCCCCTCTCCCTGATAGGGGGAGGGGTGGGGGCTTGCAGAGCCGAAGGCGATTGTCATTTCGAGCCGAAGGCGAGAAATCTTAAGTTTCAATTCCCTCACGGCTCTAGAGCCAGTCAGCATAGTAAGCCTATCTTGCTCGCCCCCTATCCCGGCCTTTCGTCCTCGCGGACAGCAACGCAGCGGCCAGAGAAAGAGACGATTAAGAAAATGATCCAGGCCGCTGAGGCGCCCACCGCAAGGTGCCCCTCTCCCAATTAGGGAGAGGGGGAGGGCGTCAGCCCTGAAGAGCCAATGATGCGACTGTCCTTTCGGGCCGAGAGCGAGATGGACAACTGTCATTTCGAGCCGTAGGCGAGATGAACAGCTGTCATTTCGAGCCGAAGGCGAGAAATCTTAAGTTTCAATTTCCACTGGCTTTGAGGGAAGGGGTGAGGCTGTGGAAACTGTCAATATCGAGGTTCTAGAGCAAGTCAGCAAAGTGAGCTTATCTTGCTCGCCCCCTATCCCAGCCTTTCCCCCGATTCGGGAGAAAGGGGGCGGTTGTGGTTAGTTTCCGAAGGAAAGGTTATCGAGGGTAACCACCAATGAACTTATTGGTCTCCCCTCTCCCTGATAGGGGGAGGGGCAGGGGGGTGGGGGCTTACCAGCAAGTCTGCCTTGTTCGCCCCCTATCCCTTTGCTCGCCCCCTATCTTCGCCTTCGAGCTTGCAGATAAGAGGAAAAGGCGTTACGCCTCCGCCATGCCGATAAAGATCGTGCCTTATCTGGTTCCTGAGTAGGCCGTTGTTCGATCTCCCGGTCTAAAGCTCTCAACGAGCCTATCTAACAAGAGACGACGCACATCGAACGCCGAATCGGAGGTACGTCCACTCACCACATAGCCCATACCATCGTGCACAAAGGCGAGAACAACCGATTCGATGCGGCGACCGGCCGGGTCGGTAGCCTCGAAGACAAGTCGTACGGCCGGTTCTCCACAAAAGGTGATCGAGTCGCGCGAGATCGTTTTGACGTCCTTATAGTGCTGGGGAATATCGGCTTCGACATCCTCCATAAGCGTTTCCGCCGTTTTGTTCGATGCGGACAACATGGCGACCCCTAGGCGCTCGATGCTGTCCTCTTCAGGCTGGAAGAAGACCAGACCATGAGGAATACCATCCGGCGTTTTTATCGGATAGGCTTTCCAGCCTTTCACATAATCCACCGTCCAATCTTTCCCGGCACGATATACGGCCAATGGCGGCATGGTAAACACCTTCACCACCACAGAATAGCGGGTGTGAAGCCTCTGAACGGCGGGTTTGCCGGAGCCGGGCGGATTGTTTACATGGTAGTAGTCATCAAGCACATAGCGTGTTGTCTGAAGAGGACGGTCGGTAACCTGTGTTTTGCCTGTAACGACCACCCCTTTGCCAAATCGCCCTCCCGAAAGCACCACCTTATCGCCGGTGATATACCACTCGAGCTTGACAGTTTGCCCCTTTACAACCACCGTGGGGGTCGCCGCAATGCCCTGATCGGCCCAAGCGAGCGGTGTGGAAAGGATGGGAGCGAGACAGAGTAGAAGCAGTGTTTGAACTTTCATGAGCGTGTTTCCCTACACAAAGAATCTTCCGAGCGAGTAGTTATTGGATTTCAAACGCCGGAGCGCACGTGATGTGACAGTGGCTAGGTCTGACCTCCGTTGTCTCTTCTTTTTACCATGAGGGCAGAAGCTTGATCAAGCGGTTTTAGCACGATCTCATCAATGTTGACATGGGGTGGACGCGTTGCCGCCCAGACTACCGCATCGGCGACATCCTCGGCTGTCAGGGGCTTTAGGCCCTGATAGACCCGTGCCGCGCGTTCCACATCGCCCTTAAACCGCACGAGGCTGAACTCCGTTTCCACCAGTCCTGGAGCGATCTCGGTAACCCGTATAGGGCGTCCAAGCCACTCCATACGCATAACCTGTGTTATGGCACGCACGGCAAATTTCGCTGCATTGTAGCCCGCGCCGCCCGGATAGGGTTCGCGCCCGGCAATGCTGCCGATGTTGATGACATGCCCGGCACCGCTTGCTTCGAGTTTCGGCAAAAGCTCACGGGTCATGCGCATTAAACCGAGCACGTTGGTGCGGAACATCTGTTCCCAATCCTCATCCTTTGCCGATTCGATGGGGTCTAGCCCTAAAGCGCCTCCGGCGTTGTTAACTAGCAAATGAACCTGTTCGACATGGCTGCAGAATTCACGAATACTTTGAAGGTCGGTTACATCGAGGTAGAAGCAGCGGGCGCCAAGTGGTTCACCCACTTGCTGCAATTTTTCCAAACGTCGAGCGCCCAGAATGAGCGCAAAACCGGCCCGATGCAAGGCCGCAGCCGTCGCCGCCCCTATCCCGCTGCTTGCGCCGGTAACGACGGCGACCCTTTTTTCACGATCGTTTTCCATGGCCTACAGTTCGGAAACAAGCTGTGTTAGCGTAATGAAGCGCGCCCCCTTCTGTTTAAGATAGGCGATCACGTGAACGAGATTTTCCCGATTATCCACGCAATCCGTCATTCCCAAAACCAAAATGTCGGAGAGAGTGAGGTGGGCGTCTATCACGGATTTAAGCGCGTCGAAGCCCTGGTCAATATAGCCGCGCACACCGTTCACATGGGCTACCGGAGCGATCCATAGTTTGGCCTCCCCCTGTTGATAAGGGTGGGTATAGGACGGATGGTAAGGGGAACGAGGAGTGTCTTTGGGAAGCTCGGCGCTGGAGCCGGGGGTCGAGTCGATGAGGATTCCGATATCCTCCAAAGCTTTAATGTCGCCGGCCTCTAAGTCGCCGTTGGCAGCTCGAAAGGCGGTCGGCTTGATGGAGAACTGTTTTAGGATGTCTTTGCCCACGCGGATGAGGTCACCACGGTCTACAGTGTTGGAAGCACCGGTATCGAAACTGAGGAAAAGCCCAAGCTCGTGCCAAGCGGGAATGCGATGTAGGTATTCGTTGTGGTAGAGCTTCACATTGCTCATGGGATCGTGCTCACTCACACCAAGCAGCCATGTGCAGGGGACAACAGCCTGTTCGGTGGCCTCCACAATGCCGGAAACATAGCATTTGCCGTTGAGAGCACAGGTGCAGTCTACGGTAAGCGCGACAATGGGTCCTGGCATTTCTCTCTCTCCTTCAGGATAAGGATGGACTTTCTGAAACTCGATGCGAACGCCGAATGGCTTTTCTCGGCATTCGTGGCTTTTGTTCACCAACGGCTTTCAAGAATCCTTCTTTTTGCAACCCTGCCGGATACCGCCCTTTCCGAAAGAAACTCATCTCTGAGAGGCCTGCCCTAACCGCTTCCCGAAATCGTACACAACCCCAAAACCACTCCCATCCGCCCTTAGCCGATACACCACTCCCTCACCACCAACACCTCCACCCTCCGTCACCCCATATAACCACTCGCTGCCCAACAACACCAAGCCACCTAAACCCGTCCAACCCTCCCTATCTACCCCAAAACTATGCAACACCCTATAACCCTCCCCACCTACTCCCAACACAAACACACATCCCCCACCTAACCTCCCTCCCTCACTACATACCCCATACAACTTCTCACCCCATAACAACAAGCTCCCCAAAGCATGAGAACCTTCCACACCACCCGTAAATGTGTGCAACACCCGGTAGCCACTCCCATCCTCCCTCACTCTAAACACCACTCCCATCCCATAACCACCACCCCCATACGTCTCCCCATATAACCAACCCCCCAAACCTAACACCAAACCACCATAAGGATGGCTCCCATCCCCATTCCGCCCTAAACCGTCCTCTGCACTAAACTCATGCAACACCCGGTAGCCACTCCCGTCCTCCTTCACCCCAAACACCACTCCATTCCCATAAACACCCCCTCCACTCGTCACCCCATACAACCAACCTCCCGACCCCTCTACCAACTCCACCAACAACGGATAGGCTCCATCCTTCCCCCCAAACGAATGCAACACCTGAAAGCCGGTGCCATCCTCTCTTATCCGATACACCACCCCTTTA
>NZ_DATGKU010000128.1:0-4963 GCF_035294505.1 Chthonomonas sp.
CTCCAAACATACTGATTTAGGCCTATTTTAAAGGAAAGTAGTCTCTAACAACAATACCCTCTTTAGGGACGTCGAGATGATAAGCCAAGCATATTGTCGTAACCCATTTACTTCGGCATCACATGCCCTGTAACTCTATAGCAAAGAGATCATGTTCATAAAAGGGGTCTTGACAACTACTTTCGTCTGTTATATTAATGATACGCTTACTAGGCTTGATAGTTTAGTACGAAAGCCATAACAGCACAAATATGCGGACGATGAGCAAATGAGATTAGTAAGCACAAAAACCTTATCTATCGTCCTTCTTATCCTGTCTTTCCCCCTGTCTGGCAGCGCTCAGACGGGGGGAAAGACCTTCCCATTGCCCTCCAAAACCTTCGTTCTTCAACAACTCCGCAATGCACAACGGAAGATCAAATCGGTTCAATTTATCTACCTCTACACAGCCCAGCTGACTTCGACAGTACCACAAAGCAGCACCGCTGCTGCTTCCACCACGACCTACGAGTTTGCCTTCTCCTCTAAAGGAGATAAGTGCTACTTGAAACCCCTTCCCGATAGCCGCGGCTCCGACCAAGAAAACATGGTTTCCCTATTTGATAGCCGCCGTAATTACCAGATTGCGACCATTGAGTTTCAAGGCAAAACAGTCAACGATTGCACCTTTTCACGCCAAAATATGGGTATGGCCCTAACCCCCATGGATTTCGGCTACTTTCTTGGTTCCCTCCACTGGGCAGCAGAGGCATTGCAGCCGACGCCCCTTGCCGTTCACGGTTATGAGAACTCATCGTTTGGCCCGGTGCTAAAGGTGACGGCAAGAGATCAAAACGGCTTCACCGACACACTTTATTTGGCCCCAAACTACGATTATCTTATTGCAAAATGGGAGATTCATACTGAAAACGGTGAGATCGTCGAGTTCCTATGCGACAAGGCTATTCAGAAAAAAAGCGTCTGGATTCCCATAGACGGCACCCGCAACTGGTACACACCTTCCCCACAGGGACTACAGTTGCGTGCTGTCTCTAAAGTGCACGTCATTGCCGCTCAAATTAACGACGTGCCCGAAAGCCTTTTTACACTCCACCTGCTCCCAAGTTCGCGCGTGTACGATCGCGATCACGACGTAGCCTATTTTGTAGATAACCGGGGAAGATGGATTGCGGATAAGCGGTCAACGAAAACCCTATCGCGCCACTACTTTCTTGCATGGCTGTTTATTGTGAGCCTGACAACGCTCCTGGTGATCGTTTTCGGTCTGATCATTGGCCTCAAACGCCGCATTTCCTCCTAGTTTTATGAAGCCTATGGGAGACACTCTGTCCTCAGTCAAACTTGAGGAAGGGCACTCGGCCACTTAAAAATAACACCTACAACCTCCTTGCCAAAAAGACGGCGTTACGGTAAAATAGATGGCGAATGATGTCGCTTCATCTTCCATATCATCAGCAAGAAGGCGAATGCCGCCGCAGACGGCCTTCGCCTCTTTGTGCTGTCTTCGCCCAAAACGATGAGCCTTAATGAACTTCTGCCGCTTGCCGACCAGCTTGCAGGTCTCGATGCGCTTGTAAGCTCCCTAACCGATTCGCCAATGCCGAGCGTCGCCCACATTCAAGGGCTGGCCGGAACCGCAAAAAGCTTCCTGCTGGCTCGGTTGGTCGCCGCCCTAAAACAGCCCATTCTGTTGATAACCTACCAACAGGAGCAAGCCCAACGCCTGGCCGATGATCTTCTCCATTTTGGCCTACCGAGCGATAGCGTGGCCGTCCTGCCGGCCCCCCAAAGCCTCCTTACCCCCGACGATGTGGCCGACCATCGCCTCATCGGCGAACGCCTAAGCGCCCTCAACCTCCTGGGGCAAAACCGGCCTTGCGTGGTCATCGGTGTCATCGAAGCCGTGCTCCGCCGTACCATCCCGCCTACCTATCTCCAACAGAAAAGCTTTCGACTCGAAGCCGAAACCGAGATAGACCTCGACACCGTGGTGGCGCAACTGGTCGCCCTCGGCTATACGCCTACCCTCACCGTCACTCAGCCCGGTGAGTTTAGCCGCCGTGGCGGCATTCTCGACATCTATCCCTCTTCTGCCGAGGCGCCGGTGCGCATCGAACTGTCTGGCGACATCATCGAGTCGATTCGAGTATTCGATGTAACCACCCAACGCTCCCTACGACGCGAAGCCTGGACTGAGATCGCGCCTGCCCACGAGGCCGTTCTCGATCCGCAACGCATCGCCCTCGCCCTCCAGAACATAAAAGCGCGACTAGAAACGCGACGTGCCGAACTCCTCGCCCAAAAAACACGAGAGGCTACCAAAGCCGCAGAGCGCCTCACGGAAATCGTAGAGGCCGACCTGATCCGCCTCGAACAAGGAACCGGCTCCGATAGCCTGGAACGCTACATAACCTACCTCGTGCCGGAACCTCTCTGCGCCCTTGATCACCTGCCACCTCAAGGCATCGTTATCCTCGATGAACCCCACCAAATTCGGGAGCATTGGCAACGCTATCACGCCGACCTGTGCTCCGCACGGGAACGCCACTATAACCATGGGGAACTGCTCGACCTCGAACCTCCCACCCTGACCTTGGAAGAAGGGCTTGCGCGACTGCAACATCGCCGCCTTCTGCTGCTCACTCTGCTTGAGCGACACGTGGAACCCTTCAACCTCGCGCAAACCCTGCAGGTGCACTCGGCCGTTATGGAGGGCTACCGAGGTCGCCTCTCCATGCTCGCAGACGACATCGCCATCTGGGTCGCAAACGACTGTCGCGTGTTAATCGTCTCCGACCAACCCCAGCGCGTGCGCGAGATTTGCGCGGAGATGAATCTGCCCGCCCAACCAAAAGAACAGAAAGTGGATCGCCCCGGGCTCTACGTGCAGGAAGGCCGACTGCGAGCCGGGTTCAAATTTACCGACCTTCGGCTCTATGTCCTGACCGACGCGGAACTGTTCGGTGCCGCACGGCCTGTCCACTCCCATCGCAAGGTGGCCGGCGGCGTGGCGATTAGCTCTCTTCTCGACCTGCGCGAAAACGACTACGTGGTTCACATCCACCACGGCATCGGCATCTATCGCGGCCTCGTCCGTCGCCAAATTGATGACACCGAACGTGACTTCCTCTTCATCGAATATGCCGATGGAGATAAGCTCTATGTGCCCGCCGATCAGATTGACCGCATCCAGCGCTACATAGGAGCCGATGGCAACCCACCCCAGATCAACCGCATTGGCGGAGGCGACTGGCAGCGCACCAAGCGCAAGGTGCGCCAAGAGGCTAAAAAGATAGCGGCAGAGCTTTTGCGCCTCTATGCCGCCCGCGAGGCCGCCACACGCCCACCCTTTGGCCCCGATACCCCTTGGCAGATCGAAATGGAAGAGGCCTTCCCCTATGAAGAGACCCCAGGGCAACTACAGGCCATCCAAGAGGTAAAAGCCGACCTCGAACGTGAACGGCCCATGGATCGGCTCATCTGCGGCGATGTGGGCTTTGGCAAAACCGAGGTCGCCATCCGTGCCGCCTTTAAGGTGGTCTCCGCCGGCAAACAGGTGGCCATTCTCTGCCCCACTACCGTGCTCGCCGCCCAACACCACGCCACCTTCTCGGAACGCCTTGCCGCCTATCCCATCAAGATCGAGCTGCTCTCGCGCTTCCGCACCCGCGCCCAACAGCGTAAAACGTTAGAAGGCCTGCGAACCGGCAGCGTGGATATCGTTGTGGCCACCCATCGTCTCCTCAGCAAAGACGTTCAATTCAAAGACCTCGGACTGCTCATCATAGATGAAGAACAGCGATTCGGGGTCGCCCAGAAAGAGCGCCTCAAACAGCTACGCACCTCGGTGGATGTGCTCACCCTCACAGCCACACCCATCCCGCGCACCCTCTCTATGGCCCTCTCCGGCCTGCGGGATATGAGCCTTATCGAAGACCCGCCCGAAGGGCGCTTGCCCGTCATCACCTATGTGCGAGAATACAACGATGAGCTGATTCGCGATGCCATCCAGCGCGAACTCGAGCGCGACGGGCAGGTCTACTTTGTCCACAACCGCATCGAATCGATCTACCATGTCGAACAGCACCTTAAAAAGCTCGTGCCCGACATGCGCATCGTGGTAGGCCACGGACAAATGTCGGAAGAGGATCTAGAGCAGGTTATGTACGACTTCTATCATCATCAGGCCGACGTGCTCCTATGTACCACCATCATCGAAAATGGGCTGGACATCCCTAACTGCAACACCATTATCATTGATAACGCCGACCGCATGGGGCTGGCGGAACTTTACCAGCTTCGCGGTCGCGTGGGGCGCTCCAATCGCCAGGCCTACGCCTACCTTCTCTATCGTCCCAATAAAGCCCTTCGTGAGGTGGCCGAACAACGCCTCGCCGCCATCCGAGAGTTCAGCGCACTGGGCACAGGCTACAAAGTGGCCCTGCGCGATCTTGAAATCCGCGGCGCAGGCAACCTGCTAGGGGCTGAGCAGAGCGGTGCTATGCTGAGCGTGGGCTTCGATCTCTACTGCCAACTTCTTTCTCAGGCCGTGCAGGAGCTGCGTGGCGAAGAGCCGGTAGAGGATGTGCTTCCCGCCGTAGACCTACCCGTCACCGCCTACATTCCCGAAAGCTACATCCCCGGCGAGGCGGAACGCATCTACTTCTATAAACGTCTGAGTGGCGCTCGTACTTTGAAAGACATCGAAAACTTGCAGGCCGAACTAGAAGACCGATTCGGCGACCCACCGCGGCCGATTTGGGAGGCGCTAGCCATCTTGCGCATTCGCCTCCGCTGCAAAGAGATCGGCATCGCAAGCATAAAAGGGGATCGAAGCGGCATCACCATCCGGTTCGCCCCCCACGTCCGCCTTACCCCAGAAGCTATTCGGCTGCTGAATTACGCTTTCAAAGGGCACCGCTTCACATCCGAAGGGGTCATCTTGCCTCTCACCACCCATAAA
>NZ_DATGKU010000129.1:0-6164 GCF_035294505.1 Chthonomonas sp.
TGGGTCTAAAGAAGTGAAAGGAGATAGCAGTACCGATTCATGAGAAAAGCGGCTCTGGCTGTGGCAAGAGCGCTCTGTAGCACAGAACGCGTGGTCCTTGCTGCCCACGTTAACCCTGATGGAGACACCCTTGGCTGCACGCTGGCCTTGATGCATGCGCTGAAAGCCTTGGGCAAAGCGGTAGTTCTTCTCTCCGCCGATGGCGTGCCCAGCATCTATACCTGGATGCCCGGTGCCGATGTCGTACAGACAAGCACGGAACGCCGAGATTTCGATGTGGCTGTGGTCTGCGATGCAGGACGTATAGATAGAGTAGGTTCGGTTCAAGAGATCGTTCTATCGGCTCCGCTCGTGGTGGATGTAGACCACCATCTCGCCGACGGGGTATTTGGAAATCTGTTGTTCGTGGATGCCAACGCTGCAGCAGCCTGCGAACTTGGGTGGGAACTCGTGTTGGCCTTAGAAAAGGTAAGCGGCAAGCGCTTGGCAAACCGCGAGATCGCGGAATGCCTACTTACCGGCATCATTACCGACACCGGCTCTTTTCAGTTCCCCAGCGTAACCCCACGCACGTTCACCATTGCTGCCAAGCTGCAGCGTCTCGGAGCCGTGCCCTCTCGCATCAACGAGCTTGTGTTTGAAAACCGCTCGCGCGAAAGTGTGGAGCTGTTGGGCCGCGCCCTAAGCACCCTACAAATATCCCCCGATGGAAAGGTGGCCTGGGTTCATGTGACGGCCAAAGACTACGAGGAGTTTAACGCCGTAGATGCCGATACCGAAGGGATCGTCAATCATGTGCGTTCGATTCAGGGTGTCCTCATCGGCATTCTCTTCCGTGAGATACCTGGGAAAAAGGTGCGGGTAAGCCTTCGTGCCCGCGAGGGCGCCGACGTCCATCGCATCGCACAGGTGTTTGGAGGGGGAGGGCATCGCCTCGCGGCCGGTTGCTCGCTGCCGCCCCCTCTAGAAAAGGCCGAACAGCTTGTGGTTGCCGAAGCCATCCGCCAACTAAACGAGCAGTTTGGCGGTACAGGTTGAACACGCGCTCCCTAAGCAGCGCATTGGAATGGGCTAAGCTTACCTCTCATAGCCGTTGAGAAGCATAACCCACGTCCTACACCCAGCAAATCTTGGGAAGGGATATTGATACTCTATTCCTGTTCCCTCCGATAGACTTTTCTCCAACAGCTGCCTTATTAACCCTCTCTTAAACGAGAATCGACGACGGCTCGCTTCAAAACCGCCTCACCGTGCTTCCCCGTTTTTAGCCAAGTTATTGCAGACACCCCGAAACATACAACATTCCCTAAAGAACCTGACAAAAATACCGATATTTCTTTGTGTTTCCATAAGGAAACGCTTTTTAACATCATCGTTGTGCGTTTACGATATCCTTCGTGAAGAGGAGAAACTACCACCATGAAATTCGGCATACTCTTTGTTGTTCTTTGGTTCGGTTTAGGGAACGCTTTCGCGGCGCCCACAACCTCGCTCACCGAGTCGTCTCTGGGCAATGAACTGCTTTTTGCAGGAACCCAGACGGTGGTAACGGCTTCCCGTTCTAAACAGCCGCTCAACCAAGCGCCTGCCGCCGTCACGGTGATAACCGCCGATCAGCTTGAAAGGTACGGCATCGTCACCATCCCTGACGCTCTCCGCTATGTGGTGGGCATGAATGTTTCCGAAGCCGGTGCCAACGTAGTTAACGTAACTCTGCGTGGCTTCAACTCGCAATATGCTAACACCTTGCTGGTTATGATAGACAATCGCCCTATCAACGAGCAGTTTACGGGCGGGCTTTTTTGGGAGAGCGTTCCCCTACTTATAAGCCAAATTGACCGTATCGAGATCGTTCGCGGGCCTGGCTCCGTGCTATACGGTGCGAATGCCTATAACGGAGTTATCAATATCATTACCAAAACTCCAGAGGCGCTTGCCGACACCAAATCGAACCTGCGGTTTCGCACCGTTTTAGGAGGCTATAAGAGCGATTACGACGAACTCCTTGCCTCTGGGACCGATGGGCGGGGAAACGCCTTCGCATTCGGGTTTGGCTACAACCACACGGGCGGCTTCGGCAGCACCGCCCCTACAGGCATGTTAGATAACTACGCCGTTTCTCTGCTGAATTTCGATGGAGAACACAAAGTTGGCGTTGGAAGAATACGTCTGCAGACAGGCTATGCACAAAGCGCGGAAAACTTCTATCAAGTGCTCTATCTAACCGGCATGCATGTTTATAACTCTTCTATCGCGCTACGTTATGATGAACCGCATGCTCCTAACCCGCTTATGGCTAGGGTCAGTTATACCAGCTTCAAACTCTCGTCCGCAGGCAGCACAGAGGACGAAACCCATACTTTTGAAGGGGAGCTGCAAAAACAGAACTCTATCGGCTCACGGCATACGTTTGTCTATGGACTATCTTGGAACCATACGGTGCTGCACTCCGACATTGCCTACTCCGGCAAGCACTACCAAGATATCTTCGGCGCCTATCTTCAAGATGAGTGGAAGTTTTTGCGTGGCTGGATAGGCTATTTAGGTTTTCGCGTGGACAACGCCACGCTCATCGGCACCAGTTTCTCCCCCCGCATAAGCCTGCTCAAAAACTTAGGCAGTCGGCAAACGCTCCGCTTCGCCTATGGCACCTCCTACCAGTCTCCACCGCTTGTCAACTCCTATCTCGATACCGCCTTTCCCATCGCACCGGGGATAACCGCAGCGACCACCGGGAACCCCAAGCTTAACACCATTACCCTCAACGGTTTAGAGCTAGATTGGCGCCAAGAGTTACCAAAAGGCTACCTCCAACTAAACAGCTACTACAGCTTTATTCGCAACATCATCGGGCTTGTGCCCACCGCCTTCCAGCCTTCCCCACCCTTTCCACCCGGCACTCCGTCTGCTCTCTCTTATGCAAACGTCAGCGATGCCACCTCATACGGCTTGGAGATTGATAGCGCTCTTAAGTTGGCCAAAAATCTCGATGCGCATTTCAACTATGCCTACAACTACGAACACCTCAAAAATGTGGCACTGGCCGGTGCCTTTGCACCGAACCATATGGCAAACCTGTCACTAGATGCAGATTTAGGCCGACATTGGGAGGCCTTTGTGGGAGCCCACCTGGTAGGGGCAACGTCGCTGAACTCCTATGGTGTTATCTCTTCCGCCCCAGCTTATATCAACATGGACTTGCGGCTGGGCTACCGCCTACGCGAAGGCAAAGAGCCTCTTACCCTTGCCCTGGTAGTGCATAACCTTTTTGGCGATCATCACATTGAGCTGCCACCACCTCCCACAAACGGTCTACCTTCGCAAGTCACTCCCTTGCGCACTGTCGTTTACATTACCTTATCGGGCAAGTTTTAATGTCGTTTCGAACAAGTACCAATAGCTGCAGCAGACCAGCAAAACTACCAATAATGAGGCTGGAAGGCTGTGCTCTAAAAACGCAACCTCTGCTAATATCTCTGTTTCCTAAGAGGAACCCTTATGCCTTGTTCGTGTCGGTCGCTCTTAGTGCTCAGCATGGTTATGCTGCTACCTTCGATGAGAGGGGATGCTCTCGGCCCTCTCACCCAAAACGCCTTTAACAACGAACTGCTCTTTGCAGGAACCCAGACGGTGGTAACGGCTTCTCGGTCGAAACAGCCCCTCGCTCAGGCTCCCGCAGCAGTTACGGTTATCACCGGGGAACAGCTGCAACGCTATGGCGCTGTAACGCTCTTGGACGCTCTCCGTTATGTGCCCGGCCTCAACGTGGCAGAGGCCAATGCCGGCGTTGCAAACGTCACCATTCGCGGGCTTAATTCTCAATATGCGAATACGGTTCTTGTTATGATAGACAATCGGCCGGTTAACGAACAGTTTACCGGCGGTGTGTTTTGGCAACTCATCCCAGTGTTGTTGAGCCAAATCAAGCGCATCGAGATCGTGCGTGGACCCGGCTCGGTTTTATACGGGGCCAACGCTTATAACGGCGTCATTAACATCATTACCAAAACTCCTCAGGAGCTGGCCGGACGAGAGCCGAACCTACAGTTTCGCACCGTACTAGGCGGCTACAAGAGTGACTACGACGAGCTTCTGGCCTCCGCGGCCGACCGCTACGGTAACGCCTTTAGCGTGGGTTTTGGCTATAACCACACGGGCGGTTTTGGTACCGGTGGTTCGTTAGGGGTAAGGGATAACGAGGCAGTACCGTTCATCAGCCTGGATGCACAGCATAAGATGTCATTGGGAACGCTTCGTCTGCAGGCCGGCGACTTAGAGTATGCCGGAAATTTCTACGAAATTCTCTATCTCGCGGGGCTTCATACACGTACCTCCTATGTCGTCCTGCGCTATGACGAGCCTACCACGAAGAATCCACTTTCCGTACGATTAAGCTACAACAACTTCAAAGCCGTTTCGCAGAGCACGCTTATCGAACAAACCCACAACTTCGAAGGTGAGATTCAAAAACAGAACCAAGTTGCAAAGCATCATACCCTTGTCTACGGATTTACCTGGAACCACACCACGTTTCATGGAGACGACATTGTTACCGGAAGACATTTTCAAGACCTTTTTGGCCTCTATGCCCAAGATGAATGGCGGCTCCCTCAAAATTGGCTTGCCTACCTTGGTATTCGTTTTGATGATGCCACGGTCTACGGCTTTAACTTCTCCCCGCGCGTCAGCATCGTCAAGAAGTTAAGCAGCGACGCAATGCTACGGATAGCCTACGGCTCTTCGTTCCAAGCCCCTACCCTGCTGGAAACCTACCTCAATACACCCCTTCCACTTGCTCCTGGGTTAACAGGTTGGGGCTTAGGGAATACGAAGCTCAAAACCATCTCGCTTAACGGCCTCGAACTGGATTGGCGTCAGGAACTTCCGAAAGGATATATGGAGCTAAACAGTTTTTACAACTCCATCGGCAATCTCATCGGTATACTACCGATTGCCTTCGCCCCCTCACCACCCTACCCGCCGGGTTTACCGACCAAGCTCATGTACGAAAATGTCGGCGGTGCCACCCTCTATGGCGTGGAGTTTGAGAGCGAGCTACAAATGACAAAGCGATTAAGGGGGCTTTTTAACTACACATTTCTCGACCAGCAGGCTACAAGCAAGAGTGCTTTTCAAGGTACTTTTACACCAAAACATATTCTTAATGCAGGTATGGATGCGAGTTTAGGTGGCAGATGGAACGCATTCGTGGGCCTTCATGTGGTGGGAGCAAGCCGCTTAAGCACGTTTGGCATACTCACCAATGCGCCCGCCTATGCCAACATGGACTTGCGGCTGGGCTACCGCTTGCGCGAAGGCAAAGAGCCACTTACGCTTGCCCTGGTGGTGCATAACCTTTTCGGCGATCATCACATTGAGCTGCCACCGCCGCCCACCAACGGTCTCCCATCGCAAGTCACTCCCTTGCGCACTGTGGTCTACATCGCCTTATCGGGCAAGTTTTGAGCCGAAACACCCAGAGAGCTTGCTTTTCAACGGTTTGTGGAGGTATCATAAACGAAGCTATCGTTCCATAGAACAAGTCCGTTCGTGGAACTTGCAAGTTTTCCATCCCGCGCCCTCTCAAGAAGGGCGCCGTAGACCGAGGGAGAAACAATGCGTCATTACGAAGCGATGATCCTGCTCACACCAGAGTTGAACGACGAGCAGGTGGAAGCGACGCTCAGTCGCTATCAAAAAGTGGTACAAGACCAGGGCGGCACGGTTCACGAGGCCGGTTTGTGGGAGAAAGGCCGCCGTCCCCTTGCCTATCCCATTCGCAAGAAAACAGAGGGAATCTACCTTCTAATGCAGTTTGAAGCGGAGGCCGAAACGCCAAAAGAGCTTGACCGCCTTTTGCGCATTGACGATGTGGTGCTACGGCATATTGTGCTCCGCCAAGACCCGCACGAGGAATAGCCCAGCGCGCTCCCCATATGGTAAAATTTTTTCTACTAGTTTTTCCGCTTTTCATGGGGAAAACGGCAGTTGTATTATGGAGGGAGTCAACTCCCTCTTAGCAGACTTTTCTCAGCTAAAGGAGAAGATACCATGTCCGTTAATCGTGTGGTGCTTGTAGGGCGCTTAACGCGCGATCCGGAAGTCCGCTACACTCCCTCCGGCGTGCCGGTAGCGCAGTTTGGGCTGGCCGTCAACCGTTTCAC
>NZ_DATGKU010000130.1:0-19407 GCF_035294505.1 Chthonomonas sp.
GGGCGAGTTGCGCCTGTGGCAGCAGCAGCCCGGCGTGCAACTGGTTGCAGGTGGAGACGACGAGCCGGAGCTTTTGGCCAAGCTGGAGAAGGAGTTTGGCGTAAAGCGCCTTTACCCCTCGTGGCAGGAGATGTTGGCCAACGAGGAACTCGACATTGTGCAGATAGCCGGAGGCAACAGCGAGAGCGCCGACATTGTGGAGGTGGCGGCGCAACGCGGACTTCATGCGGTTGTGGAAAAGCCGATGGCCGCCACACTGGAACAGGCCGACCGTATGTTGCAGGCCGCAGAGCGTGCCGGCACCTTACTGCTTATCAATTGGCCAACCGCTTGGGCTGCCTCTTGGCAAGAGTTGGAGCGCCGCGCTTTGGCCGGCGATATAGGCGAAATTCGCTATGTGCGCTACCGCAGCGCCCACAACGGCCCCATCGCTATAGGGTGCAGTCCCAACTTCGTGCGCGACCTTACCACCCCCGAAATCAACGGGGCCGGCGCCCTTATGGACTACTGCTGTTACGGCGCCAACTTGGCCGCTCGCCTGCTGGGGCTTCCCCAACAGGTAACCGGCCTGCGAGGGGTTTTCGGCACGGAGCCGGCCTACGCTGCCTCCGACGACAACGCCGTGATCGTGGCCCGCTACCCCCACGCTTTCGCCGTCTGCGAGGCCAGTTGGACGCAACCGGTAGGCTACATCGAAACCAACCCCCTGCTTTATGGCAGCGAGGGTGCCCTGGGCGTTTGGCACGGAAAGCTGATCCTGCAATGGCCGGGCAAGCCACAGGAGACCATCGAGCCGCCGCCCACGGTCGCTCCACGCCGCTCCGCTCCGGAGTATCTCCTTTACTGCCTTGAAAACGGGCTGAAGCCGGAGGGCTTCTGCTCGGCGAAGGTCAGCCGAGACGCCCAGGAGATTTTAGAGGCCGGGTTGCGCGCTGCCAACAGCGGCCAACATCAACGTCTACCACTCTAGACCGGCGCCGTCATAGAAATGTGCGCGCGGAAACCATGTCATCTCGAAGCTTGCCTCTCCGCTGCGCGTTCGAGGCGACAAATGCCATAGCGGAGAGGAAAGCTGCCGCCTTTAGGCGTGCGGTTGTTTACGAAAAAGCTAGGGTAAACACCTGCTGCCTAAAGACAGCAGGTAGGGGGCAGGTTTGAAACCTGCCCCCTACTTTGGCGCTACCGCCGTGCTCTCGAAGCAACACCGGTATCCGAGCAGTACAGCCGGTTTACTGCGGCCCGACGAGCAATATTGCCCGCCGCGAACAACTCTGCCGAAGAAGGCAGGAGCTAAGAGACCTTCAAGCCTTCATCCGCATACGAATGTGGGTAAGGTCTTCCAACGTACGCTTCGTGCATTCGATCTCCAGCAGCAGGTTACCCAATTATTCGCTGACTATCAAAGGAGGGGGCGCTTCCTCTGTCGCCTAAAGGCGACAGTCTCCGCGCCTCAACGTTTGATGAGTCTGCTTCGCTCTTCAGGCACATCTTAGCTCAAGTCTCCAGCTTGACACGCTTACACTAAGGCGGCCATTGAATATCCCCCGGTCTTGCCGGTCGTAGCGGATCGTACCAGGGAACAGTCGGGTTTGGAATATCGCCTAGCCTGTAGGCAGGGAGCGGGTGGGTTTTAAACCAGTCTGCATAGTCCCATGGAACCGAGTAGACTTTGCCCGTTTCGCGTGAAGTATATAGCGAGTGGCCCGACAATGTCGCAATCCATTGTTCCGCATCGTAGAGCTGTTGCGACATCCTCTCCTGGAACTGTTGATACTGCATTTGCCGCATCTGATTGCCGAAATCGCTGATCTCCTGGGTCACCTGGGCGTCCCAACGCAGTTTCTGCTCGAAAAGCCCCATGTTCAACTGCATCGAGTTGGCTATATGGGCATAGAGAGGCCAATTAGGGCGCACGAGGTCAACGGGGCACTCGGCATCCGTCATAAAAAGCGTCCAAACGTTGCCCTGCACCGGGTCAGTTCGCAGAGGAGCGGTGATCACAAGCGCCGCCCCCTCCATGTGCGTTGTGCTTCTCTTTCTCAGCATAGGGGGAAGCTGCTCTCTAGACGTCGGGCCGAGACGAGAGGGTACGAGAGTGTACTCATAGAGAACGACAGCGCCATGCAGGCCTTGTTGGCTCAGAGCGGCCTGCTCTTCTGGAGCCAAAGGCACTACCTTCAGCACATGAAGGTTAGCGATGCCTTCGAGCACCTTCGGCATGAGGGTTTGTATCACCTCTCTGGGGGAGAGTGGAGGGGACATAAAGCGATGGAGGAGCGCGATGTCGTGCTCGGTTAAAGCGATTCCCGAGAGCTTTGCGATGAGAATACGGTTGTGCACCGCCTCTTCATCGGCCGGAATCAGAAGCCCGGCAAAGGTGAAGGTCTCTCCATAGGGGCTAACGCACTGGAACAGGTCGGTCGTCGAAGGCTCTCGCAAATGCCAGTGGCTTGGAACCTCAATGGCCATACCGCCGTCTTGTGTAACAACCTGTCGAAAGCCTGTTGGTTGATCGAGCGGCTTGTTGTTGGCCTGTGGCGAGCTTGAGAGAAGAGTATGGAGTATGCCGGTTAGCTCTGTTTGAACGGCGGGGAACAGAGAGGGTGGCGCAAAGATCACGGATGCCAGCCCCCTCGTGCCGCCGGAACTGACCACCCATCGTTCATAGCGAGGGCCGTGCGAGCTAGAGACAAGGACATCGCATTGGGCGATCTTTTGGCCATTGGTGCGGGTGTCAAGCGCTACGCTTTTGATCTGCAACTGGGGCTGTTTTTTGCGCAGAAGGTAGATCATATGACCGAGCGTTGCTTTGGCAGAGCCGCCCGTGCGAATGAAAGAGAGGCGCAGGCCGGCCCCTATCTGGGGATCGAGGAGAAGCAGGGAGGTGGCCGAGCGAGACAGCTGCCAATGATGTTTGGTAAGCGGATAGGACGAGTTGTGAAGGGGTTGGTTTAAGGATGAGGCCGCACCTCTGGCATGTTGGCATCCCCAAAGCAGCCCGCAGAGGAGAAGCCACAAAGTAAAAACGGCCGTTTTGGCCAGAACGCCATGCACATATGGCCAGATAACAGCTTTGCGTTGTTGCTTACAGGGCGTCATACGAAGACCTCCCCATCGTAAAAGGTTATCTGCATCTCAATAGAGACAACATGCTCTCTATTTGTTTTACCTTAAAAAGGGAGATGCAAGATGTTGCAGCAGCGAGGAGGAGGGTAGCTAAATAACGTCACGACGTTCAAAGAGCACCACACCCAATACAAAGAAGGCAACAAGGTAAAGCAGCACATAGAGGGCATCTAGGCGAGGGAAATGAAGGTGCTGCGCTCCCCACTCGGTAAGAAAACGCGGCGATGACCAGAAGCGCGGCCCTTCGGAGAAGACTATGTCGGATGTTACATCGTCTACCCAGTATCCAACGTAGCCCTGAGGGACGATAAGGCCCGCGATGACGGCGAGGCGGTGTAGTACGTCAATATTAAATGCAACGCTGAGGCCCTCCATAACTCCATCGAACCAGGCGATGCCGCAGAGCACGAGCGCGAAAACCGTGCCGAGCAGCCGTGGGGCCACGGTGGAGAAGGTGAGGGCAATGGTGCTGACCAGAAGCGGATAGAGGCACAGATAGAAGCCCGCCACCAGCAGGGCGGTAAGCGCCAGATGGGTTTGGAGGGTAAGGGAAGCCCATGCGATGAACGTCCAAAAGAGGGTGCTGCCGCAGAGGAGGAGGTTAAGCCCCAGCCATTTGCCGGCCACGATCTGCCATCGTGGGTAGGGACGTGGAAGCAGCAGGGCCATCACGCCCGTCTCGATTTCGCCCGATATGGCTCCGCCGGCAAGCACCGCGGCGAAGAGCGCCCCAAAAACCTTAATGCCGCCCAAACAGAGCGCCGTGATACTGCGGCGTGCCAAAGGGTAGCGTATGGCCTCCTCTTGCGGCGACCACCTGCCAATAGCAACGAGGTGCTCCATGCGCATATGGGCGATAGCCAGGAGAAGGGTAATGCCCAATACCAGCAGACCGAGCAAGAGAATAGCCCAAAGCGTTTTTCGCCGAAAGGCCTCTTTGAGGGTTAGCGTGGCAAGAGCGGAAACGGCCATAGGTTCAATGTTCCTAACAGAGCGTGTATTATGCGTACTCTCCCATTTTACCATGGTTCAAACCATGCCCAAAGAGGGCAGAAGGGGAACAGCCTCCTGTCAACTACCGCCGATCTTATGCAGGGCGGGGGGGTGGGGGCTTGAAGAGCCGGCGATACGACCGTCATACCGATCCGAAAGCAAGATAAACAACTGTCATTTCGAGCTGATGCCACACCTGTCATTTCGAGCCGCAGGCGAGAAATCTTAAGTTTCCATTCGCACCAGTTTTGAGGGGTAGAGGGTGGGGCTGTAGAGGCTACTGGCTTCACGGTTCTAGAGCGAGTCAGCAAAGTGAGCCTATCTTGATCGCCCCCTATCCCTTCCTTTCCCCCGATTCGGGAGAAAGGGGGCGGTTGTGTTGAGTTTCCGAAGGAAAGGTTATCATAAGAGACTGCCAATAAGCTTACTGGTCTCCCCTCTCCCAAATTGGGGGAGGGGAGTGGGGGTGGGGGCATTGAAGAAAGGGGGCGGTTGTGTTGAGTTTCCGCAGGGAAGATTATCATAGAAAACTGCCAATAAACTTGCTGGTCTCCCCTCTCCCAAAGTGGGGGAGGGGCGGGGGGGTGGGGGCTGATAAGCAAGCCTACTTTGCTCGCCCCCTATCCCTTCCTTTCCCCCGACTCGGGAGGTGCTAGCGCACGGCGATGCAGCGGCCAGGGAGACAGGCGATGAAGGGAATGATTCAGGCCGCTGAGGGGGAGGGTGTCGACCTTGAAGCAGCAAGCGAAGGGTTTTGGCCATGCGGGCAGTATAGCATGAATATTATCAAAAGGAGAGGAAGTGCCAGGAGGTTCTTATGGAGTAAAATAGAGGCTGATAGCCCAACGAAGACGAAACAAAGAGCGCTATGAAGTCCCCTCTAGAGAAAAAGTTGCCACAAGCCGATAATTACCGTAAAGAGAGCATCTTCCCCACACAGCTCCGCAGGCGGTTATATCACACGGAGGTGAACGAAGATGTCCATTCCAAATCCCGTGCCACGGAGGGCCAAAAATGCTGGTGTTGACCCGAAAGCCCGATCAGTCCATTATGGTCGGCAACGATATCGAGATCACCGTTCTTGAAGTTCGCGGTGAGCAGGTTCGCCTAGGGATACGCGCCCCGCGCACCATTGCCGTACATCGCAAGGAGGTGTACGAGCAGATTCTGCAGGAGAACCGAAATGCGGTTTCTACCCCCATGCTGCCCGATCTCAACCAGCTGTTATCCAACTCGGAAGAGGAGTAGTCCTCCAAGTTAAGGTTTTACCTGCCACCAGGCGATGCCCAACTTCTCTAACAGCCGGCCTAAAGCGCAGAGAGGCAGCCCCACCACGTTGAAAAAATCGCCTTCAATCGCCTCGATGTAGGGAGCCGCATAGCCCTGCGCCCCATAGGCTCCCGCCTTATCAAAAGGCTCTTTGGTTTCGATATAGGCCTCGATCATGGCCTCGGTAAGCTCGCGGAAGCGCACGCGGGTACATACCACCTCGCTCAGCGGAGCTTGTAGGGTGCCATTGTTCACCGGGATGAGGGCGAGTGCGGTATAGACCGAATGGGTGCGGCCGGCTAAGGAGCGCAGCATGGCGCGCGCTTCGTCGGCAGTTGCCGGCTTGCCGAGCGGAAGCCCCATTTCCCCTTCCAACGACACCTCCGTGTCGGCTCCTAAAACAAGCCCTTCCTGAATACGCCGGGCCACATCGGTAGCTTTTGAGATGGCAAGCTCGGTTACAAAACGGGGCAAGGAGACAGGCGTAACGGGAGGAGATGGCTCTTGATAGTGGCTTGGCACAACCTCGAAAGGAACGCGCAAAAGCGCCATTAACTCGCGACGTCGAGGTGAGGCCGAAGCCAAGATGATCTTCGGCCTCACCATAGGAGAATGGGGAAGGGTCATTCTCTATTGGCTAATGACGGCCTTACGTCTCATAGAAGTTCAGCCGCAGTGATGATAGATTGTGCGATCTCGCGCATCTTTTTATTCTGGTTACGGGCTTGGAAATGGATGCGTTTGAAGGCCTCTTCTTCGGTCATATGATGCCGATCCATAAGGATTCCTTTAGCCCGTTCGATCAGTTTACGGGTTTCTAGGCTCTCCTTCAGCTCTTCGATCTGTTTCGCTTGAGACTGCATTTGTCGGAATCGGCGCACGGCTATTTCCAGTGCGGGGCCTAAATCCTCTTTACGGAACGGCTTCATGAGGTAGGCAAGGGCGCCGGTCTCTCCCGCCTGTTCCACCAGTTCCTCTTCATTGAAAGAGCTTAAAAAGAGAATGGCGCACGGGTTTTCCGTCATAATCTGGCGGGCGGCTTCAATGCCATCCATTACCGGCATCTTGATGTCCATCACGATCACATCGGGGTGGTAAAGCCGCGCAGCTTCCACAGCCTGCAACCCATCGGCGGCTTCGGCCAACACCTGATGCCCCAATTTTTCGAGACGTGCGCGTACAATGGTGCGTGTCAACTGTTCATCATCGGCAATAATCGCTCTCAGAGATTGCATAAGCGCTCTCCTTATCCCTAGCGGCGCTATCGTTTGGTGCTCTCAAAAACCCTTTGTGATCTTGAAAGCCTCCCCTCGCTTAACGGGATATATTCAACGTCTAGGTCGAAATCGAGCTTTCGGCAAGGATTCTTCCTCTTCTGCGCTCTGTTTGGGCGGAGCCGGCAGCGAGCCTGTGGGGCGCTGTGAAGGGGTGGGGCCGCCCCGATGCCCACCTCGATCTTGAGGACGTCCTGCGCCACGCGGCTCCTCGTGGCGTCGGGCCATGCTGGGATCGAAGGGCTGATCGAGATTGATGGCCGAGAGGTTCACGCGACCCTGGCTATCCACCTCGATAACGCGCACAGTTATTTCGTCGCCCACTTTCACCGCCTCTTCAGGCCGGCGCACGGGCGGTACGCGCAGATGGCTCACATGAACGAGGCCTTCCTTGCCATGTAGGAACTCCACAAAGGCCCCCATTCCCATGAGACGAGTTACGCGTCCGGTGTATATCTGGCCTACCTGCACCTCGGCAACGAGGCTTTGGATGGTCTCTGCCGCCTTCTTCCCCGCCTCCTGATCCACCGCCATAATGTAGATTTTGCCGTCCTGTTGAATATCTATCTGCGCTCCCGTATCGGCGATGATCTTCTTGATGGTCTTGCCGCCGGGGCCGATGATCTCACCTATCTTCTCTGGGTCTATTTCGATGGTGAAGATGGAAGGCGCGTACTTGCTGAGGTGCGGACGCGGCTCCGGAATAACTTCTCTTATTTTGTCAAGAATAAACAGTCGGGCACGGCGAGCCTGTTCCAGCGCCTCCTGCATGACGTGTCTGGGCAGGCCCTGAATTTTACAGTCGAGCTGAATGGCCGTAATGCCTTCGGTCGTGCCGGCCACTTTGAAGTCCATATCGCCGGAAAAGTCTTCCATCCCTTGAATGTCGGTAAGGATGGCGTACTTATCGTCGAGGGTCATAAGCCCCATAGCGATGCCGGCCACCGGAGCCGATATCTTTACTCCGCCATCCATGAGGGCGAGCGTCGAGCCACACACCGATGCCATGGAGGTGGAACCGTTGCTTTCCAGCACTTCGCTTTGCAGCAGCAACGCATAAGGGAACTCCTCTTCCGAGGGAAGCACAGGCAAGAGAGCGCGCTCGGCCAAAGCCCCATGGCCTATCTCGCGCCGTCCGGGGCCGCGCAGCGGGCGTACTTCCCCTACCGAATAGGGAGGGAAATTGTAGTAGTGCATATAGCGCTTGCGCTCATCCTCTTCGGTAAGCGTATCCAGCATTTGGGCTTCGCTCACCGAGCCGAGGGTGAGGGCGGTAAGCACCTGGGTTTGCCCGCGCGTGAACATGCCGGAGCCGTGAACGCGGGGCAGGAGGCCTACCTCGCAGGTGATGGGGCGTATCTCATCGAGGGCGCGCCCATCGGGCCGGATGTGCTCGTTGACCACCAGTTTCCGCACCTGCTCTTTGATGGCCTTTTCGGCCGCCTCAGCAATGTCGGCTTCCCGTTCGGGAAACTCCGGTGCCAACTGGGCTACAATCTCCTCTTTCAGCTCTTCGATGGCGTTTTCTCGCGAGGCCTTATCGGGGTTCAGAATGGCCTGGCGAATGGCATCATCCATGCGCTCGTGAATAACGCGCAGTATTTCGGGGTCGGGCAAGAAGAGGGGCACTTCGGCCTTTTGAGTACCGACCTGCTGCGCGAGGGCCTCTTGCAGATCGCACTGCTCTTTAATAACCTCATGAGCGAGGTCTATGGCGGTAAGCAAATCCTCTTCCTTCACAAATTTCGCGCCGGCCTCGATCATCAGCACGGCCTGTTTGGTGCCCGCCACCACCAGGTCGAGATCGGACTGTTCGATCTGGTCGTACGAGGGGTTAATGAGATACTCTCCGTTGATGCGCCCCACGCGCACGGCACCGATGGGGCCGTTGAAGGGGATATTGGAGACGGTGAGGGCTGCAGAAGCCGCCACAATGGAGAGCACGTCGGGCGGGCACTCCATATCTACGGAGAGGGGCATGGCGATGATCTGCACATCGTTGCGCATGCCGGCGGGGAAAAGGGGACGCAGGGGGCGGTCAATGAGACGAGAGGTAAGCACCGCTTTCTCGCTGGGCCGACCTCCGCGTTTTACATAGCCGCCGGGGATACGCCCTACGGTATATTTGCGCTCCTCATAATCGCAGGTGAGGGGAAAGAAATCGATTCCTTCACGCGGCTCTTTGCTCATCGTGGCCGTAGCCAAGACGATGGTGTCGCCACAGGTTAGCCAAATAGCCCCATTCGCCTGCTTGGCCACCTTGCCAGTTTCTAGACGTAGCGTTCGTCCGGCCAGTTCGCGTTCAACTACGTGGATCAAGTTGTTCAATCTCCTAATTCTCTTGTTGGTTTTCTTACGTTAACTCTTTACCCAACCGTTCAGGTAAGAGAACGGCCTTTCGCGGTTCGGTCTTCATGCCGAGCGCGAAAGAAAAGGGCAGGCATTCACAGAAGGCCGGACAACTTCGAAGGGGTCAGAGAAAACGGACTTCCATGCGTAAGGCAAGGAAATCCCCTTACTCTGAACCCTATGCGCCGTTCCGGCACCCCTTCTGCTCTGCCTGCCCTCATAGGCATCGAATCCGTAACGATGTGCGGTGCTTCACGATTGAAGCACCCATCTCCTAGATTTTGCTGCGAATACCTAAGCGCGCCACGAGTGCACGAGCACGTTCGAGGTCTTTTTTACTTAGGTACGCTAACAGGCGGCGACGGCGTCCCACCATCATAAGCAGACCTCGGCGGGAGTGGTAGTCGTGCTTATGCACGCGAAGGTGCTCCGTAAGCTGATTGATACGCGCCGTGAGCAGCGCTATCTGCACCTCCGGCGAGCCGGTGTCGCCTTCGTGCCTGGAATGCTCTGCAATGATCTGCTGACGAGTTTCCCTCTTTAGCGGCACAGAACTGTTTTTCCTCCTTATCAATGCAACCAATTCTACTTCTTAGTTTATCCGTTTCTCGGCCTTTCTGTCAAGCAGGGCAAATTTTTCAGCTTTCAGGAAGAAACTTCTCTGCAATCGCCACAAGCGGTTCGGAGTTCCCTTCTTTAAACTGGGCCGCATAGAGTTGCGCATAGACTCCGTTCTGAGCAAGAAGCTCCTCATGGCGGCCTCGCTCCACGATGCGTCCCTTTTCGATCACCAGAATCTGGTCGGCCGAGAGAATGGTCGAGAGCCGATGGGCGATGGCGATGGTGGTGCGCCCGGCAAGTAGCCGCTCCAAAGCCTCTTGCACAAGTCGCTCCGACTGGGTATCGAGGGAGGCGGTGGCCTCATCGAGGATGAGAATGCGAGGGTTTTTGAGGATCACCCGTGCGATGGCGATGCGCTGCTTCTCACCCCCCGAAAGCTTGTAGCCCCGCTCTCCTACCACCGTTTGATAGCCCTCCGGCATGGCCATAATGCGATCGTGAATGGCCGCAGCCTGCGCCGCCTCGATCACCTCCTCTTCGGTGGCATCGGGCTTGGCATAACGCAGATTGGCCATGATGGTATCGTGAAACAGATAGGTCTCCTGCGTTACCATCCCGATGATCTGCGCTAAAGATTCCAGTTTTACTTTGCGCACATCATGGCCATCAATGAGAACGCGCCCCGATTCCACATCATAAAGGCGAGGAATCAGGTAGGTAATGGTGGTTTTTCCGGCGCCGGAAGGGCCTACAAGCGCAAGCAGTTCGCCAGGCCTAGCGCAGAAGTTGATGTCTTGCAAGGCGTAGTCGGGTTGCTGCGGATCGTACCGAAAGAAGACATGTTCAAAAGCCACCTCGCCCCGCACCTCTTCCGGCTTTAGCTCGATGGCATCGGGCGCATTAACGATGTCAGGCTCAAGGTCGAGATACTCGAAGATGCGGTCGAAGAGCGCCATGGCGCTGCTAACCTCTACCTGCGTGTTGAGCAGGTTGGTGAGGGGAAAGAAGAGACGGGCTTGCAAAGCCGTGAAGGCAACAATGGTGCCGATATTGATTGGATGGCCGAGGTGGCGCACGGTGATGTAGCCGGCGAGCCAGTAGACCAACGAGGGCGTAATGGAAAACGTGAGGCCGATGAGATTAAAAAAGAGCCGCATAATCACGTTGAGCTGCACCTGCAGTTTGGTGAGCTGTTCATTCTGCTGTTTAAAATGTTCGAGCGCATAGGCCTGGCGCCCGCTCACCTTCATCAGCAGCATTCCGGACACCGAAAGGTTTTCCTGCATGATGGCGTTGAGATCGGCCAGCTTCTGTTGGGTGCTTTTGCGAATACGTCGAAGCATTCCCCCCACTTTGGAGGCGATAAGTGCAAAAAACGGCAGAATGCCCACGGAGAGCAGCGTAAGGCGCCAATCCATATAGATCATGGCAACGAGGGTGGAAAGCACGGTGGTGATGTTGGAGAGCGCGTTGGCCGCCGTGTCGCTCACCACGTTCTGCACTCCGGCCACATCGTTGGCGAGGCGCGACTGTATTTCACCGGTGCGTGTGGAGGTGAAGAAGCGAAGCGACATTTTCTGGAGATGCGCATAGAGCTGATTGCGCAAATCGCGCATGATCTGCTGCCCTACCAGCGTGCTCAGATAGTTATAGAAAATGGTGAAGGCCGTGCCGGCAAGCGTGGCTCCGATAGCGTAGAGAGTGTAGGCCGTAACGATGGACAGATCGTTGCGTTCCAGCCCCTGATTGATGAGCGTGCGCAGAAAGAAGGGGGAGAGCAGCCCAAGTGAGGCCGCGAGGAGCACAGCGGCGGCCGTCAGCACCACCTCCCATCGGTAGGGACGAAAGGTCGCGACCACCCGTAGGACGGTCTCTCGTTTTATCGGGCGTTTCGGTTCCTCATAGGAGGCTGCCCGCATCATGTGCCCCATAGCCTTGTGGCTCCTCTCTATCAATTCGCGGTTGCTTCAAATGTTTCGGTTATACGAAATAATACCAAAAATTCGCAGGAATTCTATCCCTATTCGGCGTTTTCTATTGCGGTGCGTTCAAAACGGAACAATGAGCGGGTGACAGACCTTGCTTTATACGGTACAATGCTGGTCAAACTGATGTATCTCCGTAAACAGTCCGGCCTCTTACTTACGCTATGCTTTATCCCCCGTGTTGGTCAAAGCGGTATAGCTATTCAGGGGGTAATGAGGAAAACCTACAGGAGAGTGCATCTACATAGTACACCTACTTTGGGAGGCGGTCTATGGTGAGTGAATACTTGCACTGGAATTTTCGCATTCCTCGGCTGGATGAGGTTGAAGACTATCTGTTACGGTTTCCTGAAATGATTGAGGTCACTCGTGAAGTAGCCCGGATAGCGCATGAACGCCTACCAGAAGCCCAGCTATGGCTAGAGATTAACCCTGATCCTGAAATTGAGGATGAGTATCTCGTCATAGACGCCAGATTTCCCAATTATTACAAAGAATCGGTTTTAGAACGCATTGAAGCCATTGAAAACGAAACCCTTCCTTTACTGCAGAATAGAGGAGGAACGCCTCCGTCTTTGGGAATCCTTTTAACCACCGACTTCCGAAATCCAGAGTAACCGGAGATGAGCTTCGAATGGAAAGAGTTTTTAGAGTTAGCTCGGATTGAGGCGTCTAAGACAGTCGAGGAATCGGTGCGACTAGAAGATAGTGTCGCTAATCTGATAGACATTGGTAGAGAAGACCATCTCACGATCAGATACAATTTTGAGCGAGTTATAGCTAGTCACGTCTGTGCCTTTTATCCCAGTATCTAGCCAGCGATAAGAGCACAACCGGTGTGGATGAGGACCTCGCTATTGACGCCTGCACTGTTGTGCAGCTAGAATCATTCGATTTTTTCGTTACCTCCCTTAGCGCCTTTCAGCTTAGGCGAACGTAGACTATAAAGGAGAACCTCGATACAAAACGCTATGCAACAGGCATCTGCGAACCGAGTGGAACGATTGGTACAACAGTTTGAAGAGCTATACGGCGCAGCGCCGGAGCTGTTAGTGCGTGCTCCGGGACGGGTGAACCTCATCGGAGAGCATACCGACTACAACGACGGCTACGTGTTTCCGGCAGCCATTGAACGAGATATTCTCATCGCGGCCTCTGCACGACGCGATAGACAGGTGCGCCTCTTTTCGCTTGACATGGGCGTCTCTTCGACCTTTACCCTCGATGCTATCGAAAAGGTCTCTGAGGGAAAAGGCCTGGAGGGAGAGCGCTGGAGCAACTACCCGCGCGCTATGGCGTGGGCACTGCAAAACAGGGGCCTTTCCCTCCGCGGCGTTCAGGCCGTATTGCAAGGCAATATCCCCCCAGGGGCCGGGCTTTCCTCGTCGGCAGCTTTGCTCGTGGCCTCCGGGCTGCTGTTGCTTTCTGCGGCTCACCAAACGCTAGACCCTGTGGAGCTAGCCCTCACGGCGCAGCAGGCCGAAAGGGAGTTCGTAGGGGTGAATGTGGGGATTATGGACCAGTTCATCTCTGTGCTGGGCCAGAAAGACCACGCTCTGTTTATTGATACCCGCACTTTGCACTACGAGCCGGTGCCCTTGCCCACCTCCGGAGTCGTCATCGTTATTGCCAACACCAATAAACCGCGTGGATTGGTGGATTCGGCCTACAATCAAAGACGTGCGGAGTGCGAAGAGGCGCTGGCCTACCTGAAGCGCTTCCTTCCCTCCATTCGCGCCCTGCGTGACGTAACCCCCGAAGCGTTCGCTCAATGGGAAGCGAGCTTGCCGGAGGTGCCGCGCAAACGCGCTCGGCATGTCATCACCGAAAACGAGCGCGTTCTACAAAGCGTTGAGGCGCTTAAAAAGGGTGACATCGCCCGCTTCGGCCACCTGATGAACGCCTCGCACAACAGCCTTCGAGACGACTATGAGGTGAGCTGCACAGAGCTGGATGCACTTGTGGAAGCAGCATGGGCTTTGCCGGGAGTTTACGGCTCACGAATGACGGGCGCCGGCTTTGGCGGCTGCACCGTGAGCCTTGTGGCAGAGGAGGCTTTGGAACGGTTCTGTCAGGAGGTGCCAAAACGCTATCGAGAAGCCACGGGGCGCGAGGCCACCATTCTCATTACACGCGCCGCACAGGGTGCCGAGCGACTGCTTTAGCGCTCCGTTGTTGGGGCCGATGCCGGGGTTTCCCAGAAAATCGCCGGGTTCTCTAAGGGTCAGGAACCCTTCCCTATCGCTCTGTGTACAACGGCACGCACGCGCGGGTCGGGGTCGAACTGTAGCGCCCGCAGCGTGGCCTGCACATGGGGCTGTTCGGCTTCCGCTACAAGGCGTGCAGCGGCCAACGTGCGCAACTCCGGTGTTCCGGCGCGCGACAGGTAGATCAGTTCATGGCGCTGCACCTGGCTTAGCGGACTTTGTGTCGGCAGCGCTAAGGCCATCTCAACCTCGTGTGACACTTGGAAAGAGAGGCAGGCCGCTTCCACGATAAGCGCGTAGGCCGTGTCTATCTCCTCTTCGGTATGCCCCTCCGATAGGAGTTGTGCAGCCCAGCGCAAACGGTTCGCCATGCGATGCCGTTTTTGACCGGCCAGCGCCTGCAGAAAAGCTGCCGCCCTATGGCGTATGGGCAGATCGGGGGCAGTAGCGCGCGGGAGACGATGAGGAAAGGCCACGATGAAGGCAGCGTAGCGCTGCAGCGCCTCCTGCAGATGTCGGGAGAGCCGTCCCTTTCTCGTCGTTCTCCGTAAAGAGAGCAACAGGAGAAAAGGGGTTGTGCCTAACGCTTCATCGAGCTTTATGGAGGGGAAGGGTGCCCTGCTCCAGAAAATCTTGGAACTTTCTTGCGACTTCTGAGGCGCTCTTGAGAGGCAGAGTTGATACCGAATAGGCGCATCAGCGGAGGGCAGAGGGGAAAGAGTCTTAGGTGAGGTCTCCGTTGACCCCTGGGCCTCCTCTGGATAGAGCGGCGGATATGGCTCCGTGCCCACGTCCAGCCCGAAGAGCACCTTAGGGCGTTGGCCGAGATGTCGGTGCAGTTTGGCCAAGGTGCACGGTTTTGGAAGGATGGTAAGACGACCCTCCAAGCCCAAACCGGCCAGGCCGGGAAGCAGCCCTAAGGTGACATCGTCAAAGAGGAGATCGGCATCCGCCTTAAGCGCTACCTCGCCCGTCAGACCGGCCCAAATGGCCGGAGGAACCTGCGGAGGCAGAAGGCGCTGTGCAGCCTTCCAAACGGCAGGCCATCGGGTTTGGTAAGTTGGTTCTTCGGACATTGGCATCACAAAAAGCGCCTCAGTAGCCCTCATGGGAAGGAGCCGGTGTTGAAACGTTGCAGCGATTTACCGGATTAGGTGTTATTATACAAAAACGCCAAGCGGATGAGGCGAAAGGCATTGGCCTTGAAGAGCTGGCGATACGACTGTCATTTCGAGCCGGTGATACGACTGTCATTTCGAGCCGAAGGCGAGAAATCTTGAGTTTCAATTCCTTCACGGTTCTAGAGCAAGTCAGCTAAGGGAGTTTATCTTGCGCGCCCCCTATCCCGACCTTTCCCCCGATTCGGGAGGTGCTAGCGCACGGCGATGCAGCGGCCAGGAAAAGAGACGATTATGGAAACTGTGCTGGCCGCAAAGGCGCCGTCCGCGAGGACGCCCACCGCGAGGTGCCCCTCTCCCCAATGGGGGGGAGGGGGAGGGCGTCGGCCTTGAAGGGCGGGGGGCTTGTAGGAGGTAGGCCTTGAAGAGCCGGCGATACGACTGTCATTTCGAGCCGAAGGCGAGAAATCTTAAGTTTCCATTCCCACCGGTTCTGAGGGGAAAGGCGCCCTTAGGGGTCATCTCGTCAGGGAAGCAGAAAAGCAACCCGCCTTTGGAAGGAAGCTTCCAAAGGCGGTGCCAATTGGTAAAGAAGAGCGCTTACCAGGCGTACTCTTCCGGTGCGGTTTTATAGCCGGGGAAGATGGCCTCGATGCGCTTGTTGGTCTCCTCGTCTAGTTTGATTTCCAGTGCGCGCACGATGTCGTTGAGCTGTTCGATGGTGCGTGGCCCGATGATGGGCGCGGTGATCACGGGGTTTTGCAGCATCCAGGCGATGGCCACGTTGGCCGGCTTCTCGCCAAGCTCTCGGCAGAGGTTCTCCCAGGCCTCCAGCTTCTCCCGATGCGCCTCCACCTGCTGTTGCATGCCCTCGGAGGCTCTGCGCCCCTCGCTTAACTTCTGCAGCACACCGCCCAGCAAGCCGCCTCCCAGCGGGCTCCAAGGGATGATTCCCACGCCGTAGGCGGCGCAGGCCGGCATCACCTCCATCTCGATCTGGCGGCGAAGCAGGTGATAGATGGACTGTTCCGACACCAAGCCGAGAAAGTTGCGACGCTTAGCCGCCTCGTTGGCCTGCACGATGTGCCAGCCGGCGAAGTTGGAGGAGCCGAAGTAGAGAACCTTGCCCGCCGCGTGCGCCCATTCGCAGAACTCCCAAATTTCGTCCCAAGTGGCCTCTCGCCAGATATGATGGAACTGATAGAGATCAATGAAGTCGGTTTTGAGACGGCGCAGGCTGTCGTCAAGGGCCTTGCGCATGTGCAGCTTCGAGAGGCGGCTGGTGTTGGGCCAATCGCCCATATCGCCGTAGACCTTTGTGGCGATGACCACCTTATCCCGGCGACCGCCGCCCTGCGCCCACCAGCGGCCGATGATCTGCTCGGTGACGCCCTCACCCTTTTTCCAGCCGTACACATTGGCCGTATCAAAAAAGTTGATTCCCAGCTCCAGCGCCCGATCCATAATGGCGTAGCTATCTTGCTCGCTGGTGAGGGGGCCGAAGTTCATGGTGCCGAGGCAGAGGCGACTTACCTTGAGAGCCGTACGTCCGAGATTGACGTATTGCATGTTCGCACTCCTTTCTTATTTGTATCCGCATTTGGCGAATGCCAAGCTTACAGCCTACCGCGTTGCAAAGCTTTTCACCACCTGTTCTTATGGACAGGTTCCTTCCTCAGAGTCTACCCAATAGGCTCACCGTGTCAAAAGGGCTATTAAGGAGGCGCTGTGGCGATCCGCAAGAAGCATCTGCCTATTAAATAGGAACGCCCATTGGGTTGCCTCTACACCGGTTGTCTTAGAGGCTCTCGGCTCTAGGGTCGGCGAGTAGAAGCGGCCAGGGAGATAGACGATCATGGGAACTATACTGGCCGCAAAGGCGTTGTCCGCGAGGACGCCCACCGCGAGGTGCCCCTCTTCCCCATTGGGGGGAGGGGGAGCCTTGAGCGCAGTACCGTCGGCATTGAAGAGCCGGTGAGATAGACGCCTGTCATTTCGAGGTGAAGATGAGATGAACAACTGTCATTTCGAGCCGAAGGCGAGAAATCTTGCGTTTCACTTCCTACCCGTTCTGAGGGCGAGGGGTGGGGCTGCAGAGACTGCCAATCTCACGGTTCTAGAGGCAATTAACACAGCAAGCCTACTTTGCTCGCCCCCTATCCCGGCCTTTCCCCCTATTAGGGAGAAAGGGGACTAGTATGGCTAGTTTTTCAAAGGAAAGATTATCAAAAGAAACCGCCTGTAGGGGCACGGTGACTGTGCCCCTTTTGCTAATCTCCCCTCTCCCTAATAGGGGGAGGGGAAGGGCGCCCTGCCCCAGTAAATCTTGCGATTTTCTGGGGACCCCAGCGTCGGCCTTGAGGGGAGTGGGGGTGGGGGCTTGTAGAGGTAGGCCTTGAGGGCTGGTAAAAAGACGCCTGTCATTTCGAGCCGATGCCACAACTGTCATTTCGAGCCGAAGGCGAGAAATCTTGAGTTTCAGCCCCTACCGGCCTTGAGGGGATGGGCGTGGGGCATGTAGGAGTAGCCCTTGAGAGTGAGTGCCGTGCGCAGCATCATCGCTCTTGAGCTGCTTAGTACGAGATGTTCTTCTCTGATAAAAGGGCGCATAGGCAAGTTTGCGCGCTTCAAACAGACTGAAGTTCGCGGGGTTAACAAGGAGATTAGAGGATTTGGGTTGCGTGGAAGAGGGTTGGAAGGGTACAACAAAGAGGCCACGCAGAGAAAGAGAATGCCATAAGCGTGTTTGCTTGTAAAGACCTAAATAAGGAGCAGCAAAATCTTCGTTTGTCTCTATATAGGGCTTTCTCGCTGACTTTTCCAGGCCTCTATCAAAGAAAGGGATCATCATGTTGTTAAGGCGGTCTAAACTTGTTAGAACCTCAGTTTTAGTTGCTCTACTCTCACTCCCGTGCCAGGCTTGGGCCGATAAGCCCTTCGACCATCAAGCCTGGCAGTTTCTGTCGGGCACAGGGAACATCCTCTATCTTGCCACCGGCGTCGGGTTACCGTTGCTAACCGACGGACACCGTGGTTGGAACCACACGCTCCGTGTGGCCGATGCGGTGGGCACCAGCGTACTTATCTGCGAGGGGCTTAAGGCGCTTGTTCGCGAAAAACGTCCGGACAGCAATGCGCACGACAGCTTCCCTAGCGGCCATGCTACCGCAGCCTTTGCTGTGGCCACCACCGAGAGCGCTCTGCATCCCGACCAAACCCCCTACTGGTTCGCCGGTGCTGCCCTCATCGCGGCCTCACGTGTGGGGCTGCATCGGCACACGGTTGGCGATGTATTGGCCGGCGCCGCGCTTGGCTATGGAATCGCGCGTTGGGAGGTCGCCTCTCCACATGGGTTATTGCTTGCTCCGTGGATACGCCCCGAACGCCACATTTACGGCCTTACACTCTCCGCGAACTTCTAACGCCGTTTTTCCCGCCTTTGCTTGCGTACTTATGCTACAATAGCAGATCGCTTATCGTCTATTAGGCAGAAGAGCCATGAGCGTTATAGACCAACATGCACTCCAAGTTCTGGAGTATTCAAAAATTCGTGACCGGCTTGCGGCGCATACCTCCAATGCCGTTGGGCGCGATTTCGCCTTAGAGCTAGAGCCGCTGCCCTACCCGGAAACGGTGGTTCGGCGCCTGCAGGAAACGCGCGAAGCGCGCTGGCTGCGCGACACCACGAGTGGCCTCCCTTTGGGGGGTATCTTCGACATCCGCGAAGCCCTTGAGCGCGCCCGCCTTCAGGTGCGATTGACCGGTAAAGAGTTGGTGGATATTCGCGCAACCATCGTTGCAGCCCATCGGTTACGCTCCTTTCTTCTTGACCATCGTGAGCATGTGCCCCTCCTGGCCGAAATGGCTGCCAATCTCCCTGTGTTCCCTCAAATGGAGAGCCGAATCGAGGCCGCCCTCACGGAGACCGGGGAGGTGCGCGACACCGCTTCACCAGAGCTTGCCCGCATCCGCAGCCAACTGAAAGTCACGCAGAACCGCCTTATGGACCGATTGCAGTCCATCCTAACCAGCGAACGATATCGCCCCTTTCTGCAAGATAGCATCATCACCCTGCGCGAGGGTCGTTATTGCCTTCCGGTGAAAGCAGAATATGCGCGTGCGTTCGGCGGCATCGTTCACGACACAAGCCAGTCCGGTGCCACGGTGTTTATTGAGCCGGAGGCCACCATCGCTTTGGGCAATGAGCTGAAGCAGCTATCTCTCGAAGAGGAGCATGAGATAGACCGAATTTTACGCGAGCTTTCCCGAATGGTTGGAGATCGCTACGCGGAGTTGCAGCGCATGATCTCCATTTTCGGGCACCTCGATCTCATTCATGCTAAAGCGATTCTTGCCGAAGAGATGCGCGCGATGGAGCCGGTTCTGAACCGAAGAGGGGTGGTGAAGCTGCGCAAAGCGCGTCATCCTCTGCTCACGGGGAATGTGGTGCCCATAGATTTTGAGATAGGGGAAAGATGCACGGTTGTGTTAATCACCGGCCCCAACACCGGCGGTAAAACGGTGA
>NZ_DATGKU010000131.1:0-25649 GCF_035294505.1 Chthonomonas sp.
CGCAGGGCGTTGAGAGCCGGGCCAGCTGCACAGGTAGGCAATCGAACCAGGTCAGGTTCGGAAGAAAGCAGCCTTAAGATTAGCCTGCCCGGTGCGGCCTGTTCACCCGGCTCTGAGCGCCCTGCGCCCTTTCAAGTGCCCTACTGTGGGATAGGATGAGTGCCCTATGGCCTACGTTGCGCTCTATCGCAAATACAGGTCGCAAAATTTTGATGAACTGATGGGGCAAGATGCCGTCACGACGACCCTCCGCAACGCCATCGCCACGAAACGGTTTGGGCACGCCTATCTCTTCTACGGCGCACGCGGATGCGGAAAAACCTCCACAGCCCGCCTGTTTGCCCGCGCCCTGAACTGCGAAAAAGGTCCAACTCCCAACCCCTGCGGAACCTGCCGATTCTGTGTCGCCATTCGCGAAGGGAACTGCCTTGATGTCGTTGAGATGGATGCCGCATCGGAAACGGGCATTGATGATGTTCGCGAAAAGGTTATCGAAAACGTGCAGTACGCTCCGAGCGAAGCGCGATACAAAGTCTATATCATTGATGAAGTGCACGATCTCTCGGCAAAAGCTTTCGATGCCCTGTTAAAGACCCTCGAAGAGCCACCCGCCCACGTAGTGTTTATTCTCGCAACCACAGAGTTTCATAAGGTTCCGATCACGATCCGTTCCCGATGTCAGTGCTTCCAGTTTCGACGCGGCAGCCTACAAGACCTTGGAACGGCCATCGAGCGCGTGGCGCAGGCGGAAGGATTTCAAATTGAGCCGGATGCCGTTCATCAAATTGCCCGTGCTGCCGAAGGCTCCTGGCGCGATGCGCTCTCCCTCCTCGAACAGGTTATGGCCTATTCCGAAGGAACTATCACCGCCCAAACCGTGCAGCAGGCCATTGGCGCCGTGGACTTCCATACGCTCGCCCATGTAACGCAGGTGCTTACCACGGAAGACCTCGGTGCCGTTTTCCGCCTGGCCGGCGAGCTTCTAGAAGGGGGTGCCGATGCGCGCCAACTGCTCGCCTCCCTCCAAGGCCATCTGCGTGACCTGGCCGTTCTTGCCGCCGGTGCCAAACAGGTCGCTCTGCAAGAGATGGGCGAAGAACGGGTGAAATGGTTGGAGCCACAAGCACACCTCTTCACCACCAACACCCTGCTTGAGATGATGCGTGTGCTCGCCGAAGCCGAACAGGAGGTGCGCTTCAGCAATCACCATCGTTGGATCATCGAGCGCGCTTTTGCTACCCTCCATCAGCTTGCGCATGAATCGCCTTCCCAAACGCCTGAGCCGCAACGCGGTGCAGTCGAACCTGTCAGCACGAATGAACTCGTTTCTCCTGTGCCCAGCCCGCCTCCGACCTCCGCAACAGCCACGCCTGTGCCCAAGCCGATGCATCCAGGTGCCACTCCAACCCCCTCTGAAAAGCCCTCGCCTGACGCCGAATCCGGCGATACAGCCCCTTCTGAGTCATCGCCCAAAGCCGACGCTCGCTTCGCCGAAGAGGTGAGCCTAGAGGTTATCCGGCGTGCCTGGCCCACCGTTGTGGAGCGGTTCGGGAAAATAAGCCCATCCGGCAAGGCCTTTCTTGAAAAAGGGGAAGTAGTAGACCTGCAAGGCCAACAGGTGGTGCTCGCTTTCAAGGATGACTTTGCCAGAGAACGTATACAGACCAAAGGGCGTGAGTTGCTTATCAAAAAACTTAATGAGGTGCTGCGCACGCAAGGACTGCAGGTCGTGTGCATTCTCTCGGAAGAACAGGCTTCCCCTTCCACCACGCGACCGCAATCGCCACCATCCTCCACCCCATCCCTTGCGTCGTCTCTAGAACCGGAAGCGCCGCGTTTGCCCTCAGAGCGCATCAACTCTCCGGTCGAAACGCCTTCCCAAACCCCATCAGCGGAAGAAGGCGAACTATTTACCACCCCCCACGCTCAGGAAGAAGCGCCTGACCCGTTCATGGCGGAAGTGTGCAAAGTTTTTCCCGTAGTTGAAGTAAAAGAAGAGCCTTTAATTCGTAACGGAAAACAGAAACCGAACTCTACACAAGGAGACCCAGAATCATGACTCGTTTTGGTGGACTGCCGGGTGGCTTTGGCATGGGCGACTTCCAAAAGCTGATGCAACAGGCCAAACAGATGCAAGAGAACGTCGAAAAGATGCAGGAGGAGCTGAAAAACGCCCAGTTTTCCGCTGAAGCCGGCGGGGGCATGGTCACCGTAACCGTCAACGGCTATGGGCAGCTCGTCGGAGTGAAAATTAAACCCGACGTTCTCCAGATGGGCGACGTGGAGCTTATTGAAGACCTCATTGTTACTGCCAGCAAGGAGGCGGCCCAACTCGCCCAGAATGAGCAAGAGGCCCGTGCCCAAGAGATCACCGGCGCACTTGGCCCCATTCCACCAGGACTGTTGGGTTGAAGAACATATGTTGCACTACCCAAAACCGCTGGCTAAGCTTGTCGCAGAGCTAGAGCGCCTGCCGGGTGTCGGCCCTAAATCGGCCCAACGCATGGCTTTTTACCTTCTTCGCCAGCCGAAGGAAGAAGCAGCAAAACTTGCCGAAGCTATTCTACAGGTCAAAGAGACTATTCGTCTCTGCAAAGAGTGCTCGAATTTCACCGATCAAGAGCTTTGTGAAATATGCCGTGATCCGGAAAGAGACCGCACCCTGCTTTGCGTCGTTGCCGAAACCCGCGACCTGATCGCCATGGAAAAAACCAACGAGTACAACGGCCTGTACCATGTACTGCAAGGCCTGATCTCGCCCATGGATAACATCACCCCGGAAATGCTGCGCATTCGCGAGCTTTTTCCGCGCGTGGCCAACGGCGTTCAAGAGGTCATCCTTGCCTTCAACTCAACAACCGAGGGGCAAACAACGGCGCTCTATCTCGCCAGCCGCTTGAAACCGTTCGGCGTGAAGGTAACCCAAATTGCCCATGGCCTGCCGGCAGGAGGTGAGTTGGATTATGCCGACCAGGCAACCCTCATCTCAGCCCTCCAATGGCGTCGCGAGATTTAAGTGCGGATAACCCTCTCACCGCCTGTACGTTTGAACCTACTTCCCTGTTTTAACGTAAGCTAATTTAAAGACAACAGTTAAAAAGTGGCTTGGAGGCGATAGATGGCGTTTAACACCATTGAAGAGGCAATTGAAGACCTAAAGCAAGGCAAGGTCCTCATCGTTGTAGACGATGAGGATAGAGAAAACGAGGGTGACTTTGTCGTCGCCGCAGAAAAGTGCACCCCCGAAGTGATGAACTTCCTCATCACTTACGGCAAAGGCATTCCTTGCGTGGCCACCACCCGAAAACGGCTTGAGGAGCTGCAGTTGCCCCCAATGGTGAGTGAAAACACGGCACGTCTCGGCACCGCCATGAGCGTTACCGTGGATGCACGCCATGGTACGACCACCGGTATCTCCGCCTATGATCGTGCCCGCACGGTGGCCGTCTTCGTAGACCCTAACGCCAAACCTTCCGACCTCATGCGACCGGGCCATATCATCCCCTTGCAGGCGGTAGAGGGCGGGGTTTTACGTCGCGCCGGCCACACGGAGGCGACTGTAGACCTCTGTAAGTTGGCCGGGTTTCAACCGGTAGGCGTGCTTTGCGAGATCGTCGGCGAGGACGGTAGCATGGCCCGATTGCCGGAACTGCAAAGGCTCGCTCAGCGCTTCGATCTCAAGATCATCACCGTAGCCGATCTCATTGCCTTCCGCCGTCGTACCGAGCGCCTTGTCCGTCGCGTGGCCACCACACGGCTGCCTACACAACGCTACGGAGAACTTATTGTGCATGCCTACGAAACCGACCTAGAGCCTACAGCCGTTGTGGCTTTCGTGAAAGGCGACCTGCAAAGCGTGGAGGCTCCCCTCGTGCGAGTGCACTCCTCCTGCGTTACCGGCGACCTGCTCGACTCGCTCCGTTGCGACTGCGGCAGCCAGCTCCAGCTCGCCCTTCAAAAGATAACCGAAGAGGGTTGTGGTGCTCTTATCTACCTCGAACAGGAGGGACGTGGGATCGGGCTTATCAACAAACTGCGTGCCTATGAACTACAAGAGAAGGGAGCGGATACGGTGGAAGCCAATGAGATGCTCGGCTTTAAACCCGACTTGCGCGACTATGGCATCGGCGCACAAGTGATGGTGGATTTGGGCTTGAAGAAGATTCGCTTCATGACCAACAACCCGCGCAAAGTGGCCGGGCTGGAGGGGTATGGCCTTTCTATCGTGGAGCACGTGCCGCTACGTGTTCCTCCAAACCCGCATAACATCGCCTACCTTCGCACCAAGCGCGAGAAGCTCGGTCATATTTTTACCCCGGAAGACCTCGTTCTTCCCGATAACGGGGCCGAGCCGTCCACGACTGAGGCCGTTGCAACAAAGGAGGAAAAATAATGAGCTTACCGCCAACCTATCGCACCATCGAGGGACATCTGTCCGCCCAAAATCTGCGGTTCGGCATTGTGGTAAGCCGCTTTAACGAGTTTATCACCAAGCAACTGCTCGATGGGGCGCTCGACACCTTAAAACGTCATGGAGCCCAACCCGATAAGATCGAAGTCGTTTACGTGCCGGGAAGCTTTGAAATCTCCTTGGCAGCGCATGCTATGGCGCGTTCCGGCCGCTTCGATGCTCTTATCGCTCTTGGATGCATCATACGGGGTGCCACCGACCACTACGAATATGTGGCCTCTTCTGTAGTTAACGGCCTCAATCGCGTGATAGAACGTACCGGCCTGCCGATCGCTTTCGGAATCCTCACGGTGGAGAACATCGAGCAGGCCATTGAAAGGGCGGGCACGAAAGCGGGCAATAAAGGATCGGAAGCCGCGCTCGCCGCCATTGAAATGGCCAATCTCCTACATACCATCCTTTCAGAGGGAAGTTCAGGCGAAAGAAAAACGGTATGAAAACAGCACGCTATATCCCAACGCTCGTCGGCTTTATCGTCGGTACCCTTGTCGGCGCTCTTATTCTTTATATTGTCTCTCCACATCCTCTGCCTCTTGATCAGGCGCGCCGTCGCGCCATTGCCATTCTCTCTCAACCGCCGCGTGAGGTGCCTATTGAGGAATCGCCCATCGTCTCCGCCGTGCGACGCATCGCACCGGCCGTTGTTAGTCTCGATACGGTCGGCAAGGAATCGGCACGAGATGACCGCGGGCTGCCTTTTTACATCGATCGGGAAGTTCGTAGCCGTGGGTCAGGAGTTGTAATCTCACCCGATGGGTTCATCGTCACTAACGACCACGTGATTGACGGGGCCGAACGCATCCGCGTGGTCTTTCCCGACGGGCGCGATTACTACGCCCGCGTGATCGGGCGCGATCCCTCCAATGACCTCGCGGTTCTCCGTGTGCCGGCCTCGCACCTTATCGCGGCCGAGTTCGGCGACTCCGACCGTCTTGAGGTAGGTCAAACGTGTGTTGCGGTTGGCAACCCGCTTGGCCTTGGTTCCACCGTTACCGCCGGTGTGATCTCGGCGCTGCATCGGCAGCACCTTCAGCTGAGCGAAGGGCGCTACCTCGACGGTGCCATTCAAACCGACGCCCCCATCAATCGAGGGAACTCCGGAGGGGCGCTTGCCAATACGGCCGGCCAACTCATCGGCATCACCACTGCAATTCTTAGCTCCGATCCCAACGGCGGCAATATCGGTTTGGGCTTTGCTATCCCTTCCAATAAGGTGCGAAAGATAGCCCTACAACTCATTGAACACGGAAAACCCTCCGAACCGCCCAGCAAGCGCCCTTGGCTGGGTGTGGTGCTGGGGCCGGTACCGGAAAATCTGGCCAGAGAGCTGGGGCTTGGCCTGGAGCAAGGCGCCTTCATCGCCCGCGTTGAGCCGGAATCCCCTGCAGATACCGCCGGCTTAGAGGAAGGCGATGTGCTTTTGAAAATAGATGGCCATGCGGTTATGGGTGTGCAAGATGGGGTGGAAGCCATTCAGCAACATAAGCCAGGGGATAAGGTACAACTGCTTATTCTAAGACCTGATGCCCGCGGTGAACGCAAAGTTACCATTACGCTGCAACCTTTCCCCGAAGGCGTCATCGCCGATCCCGACATCGAAAATCCATGAAAATCGCCTTCATAAGCTACGAGTATCCACCCGACACTGCGGATGGCGGCATCGCCACCTATGTACAACAAGCGGCCTCGCTCCTGGCGCAGCGCAGGCATCATGTAGAGGTATTTGCCGCAAGCCGTCAACGTACTAGCTCCACGCAGGAAGATGCCTTTTACGTTCACCGCCTGCTTACCCCTGACCGCGCCGAATTTCCTCGCCTTATCGCACCTGTCTTTCTTCAGCGACATTGCGAGGTGAACTTCGATGTGCTTGAAGGCCCCGATTACCAAGCCGAGGCCTACGAGGCCCTCCGCTTGGTTCCACATATTCCTTTCGTGGTACGCCTCCATACCCCTAACTTTCTCGCACGCCGCGTAAGGGATGCACAGCTACCCCTATGGCAGCGAGTCCGCCTTCGCCGCCGAGCGGTGCGTCATGGACAGAAGCCAACGTGGAATCCCTACAGCGCCCTTTACCGCATCGAACGGGCCTGCCTCTACCAGGCCGACGAGATCGTGGGCATCTCAGGGGCCATAACCAACCTCGTCACAAAAATGGCCCACCTCGATCAAAGCCGTATCTATCGCATTCCCAACCCCTATGTGCCAAGCCAGGAGCTTCTCGATATCCCTCTGGATACCTGCACGCACACCATTACTTTTCATGGACGCCTGCAATTGCGCAAAGGCGTGCTCGATCTGGCGAAAGCCATCCCTAAAGTGCTGCACCAATTTCCACAAGCCTGCTTTCGTTTTGTGGGGAGGCCTCTCGACTCGCCTTGTCCCCCGCTAGATATGCGGGCCTACCTTATGCGACAACTCTGGGCATGGCGTGATCGCGTGGAGTTTCATGACCCGGTTCCTCTCCAGCAAATCCCCGCTCTGCTTGCGTCCACAGACATCTGTGTGTTTCCAAGTTTGTGGGAAAACTTTCCTTACGTCTGCCTGGAGGCAATGGCCGCCGGTAGAGGCGTTATAGGCAGCCACGCAGGAGGAATGAAAGAGATTTTAGCCAACGGAGATGGCGGCCTTTTAGTGCCTCCGAATCGCCCGGATAGGCTGGCGCAAGCGATTCTGAAACTTCTCCAAAATCCCTCCCTACGCAGGGAACTGGGGGCAAAAGCGAGAGCTAGAGTGCTCCAAGAATACAGTGCCGAACGCATCGGCCCTCAACTCGAAGCGAGCTACCTGCGTGCCATTGAAAGACGAAGACAGTTAGGCCCGCGCCCAGACCTCGCGGCAAGCTAGCCCGTAACGGCTTAAACGGTTTTTGGCACGCTAAGCCCCAACAGATGAGGCTTAAAGTTCGGAAACACGCCGTCTATATGTGGGTTCCGCAAGCGATGAAGCAGGATGTCGGCCAGGACATCCCGATAATCTGTCGTGACCCTCAAGTCTCCGGGGCCTTCTAACCCCTCACTCTGTAGACCGGGCCACTTCGCATAAACTTTTCCACCCCGAATCCCTCCACCCATCACCATCATCACCCCAGCCCGTCCGTGATCGGTACCTCCTGCAGCGTTTTCATAGGCTCGACGCCCAAATTCGGTCATAACAACCACCGTTACTTCGTTTGTCAGCGGTCCCAAATCGCATAGGAACGCGGCTAAAGCCTTCGCCAAAGCGCTCAGGCGCGATGCCTGCCAACCCACGGCCCCGCCCTGTTCTACGTGGGTATCCCATCCGGTCATATCAAGACAGGCAACCTCTAAACCGATGCGCCCCTTAATTAAGCAGGCTACCTGCTGTAGTCCGTGCCCCATGTCGTCTTTTGGATAGACCGCTCCATGCTCAGGCCGATAGTGTTCCGGGTCGAGAGCATGGATGGCTTTCATGGCCTTTAGTGATGCGGTTCCCCCCTGCATAAGGGTTCGCGCTTCAGAAGACTGGGCACCGGCTATATCGTACATACGGTGCAGGGTATCCTGCAAAGCAGTTAGCCGCTGGGCCTGCAACTCCTTATGAAAAACGCGGTTATGGCTGCCCGTAGGTAGAGAATAGGCAGTAGATAACGAGAAATCCGATAGGGATTGGAGTACGGTTGCCCCCGGCGCCCCCCGTAACGATTCCGGGAGCGTGTCGGAAACGGCCACGGCGCGCAACGGGGCAACCTCCTTTGCCTCCGTTGTCAATAGATGTCGGGCCAACCAGCCGCTTGCCGCTCCGCCCGCATCCTCAGCAAGCCCTCTCTCCATGGCGGCCATGGCTTGAAAGTGGGAGCGCGTATGGTCGCCGGAGCCTATGGCATGAACGAAGGCAAGCTGTCCCTCTCGCCAAGCCGGCCACAGCGGTGAAAGAGCCGGATGGAGGCCGAAAAAATCGTCGAGAGGCAGAACACACCCCTTGGCACTTCCCTGAGAACTCTTCGCCTTGGAAATAGCCAGGGTGGGACGCAGCCGATAGTAATCATCGTCGCCATAGGGCACCACGATGTTCAGCCCATCGGCACCACCCCGCAAAAAGATCACCACCAGCGTATCGGGGCCTACCTTATGGGCACGAGGCCCGATGGTCACACTCGTCAAAGCCGAGCTGTCTGCCTGCATCCCCTCGCCCGTAGCCGAGCGAAGGGCTGAGCCACTCAGCGTCTCTCGATAAGGAAGCGACTTCGGCATTGGTCTCCTATCCTTTCCACTGAAACTCTGGGGCGGCAAGCATCAACGCCACAAGCTCCGCCCGACATATCTCGCTTGGGACACCGGCCGAAAGGGCACGCCGGAAATGCCTTTGCAGTATTCCGCGAACTCTAGCAAGCTCCGGAGCCTCCGCAGGGCGTCCAAAAACGGTTTCCAGATAGATATCCACCCTCTGCTCCTCTCGGCCATTCCGCGCTTTCAGCGGAGCTTCCAGATCGATTCGGGTTTGCGGGATGCCCTGCGTTGCCAGCGCTAGAGCGAACTGCCACCTTGGCAATAGGGCGCTCGCCCAGGCCGATGTCTTCTCCGGGAAACCGTCGGGCATCGGCCATTGGTATAGAGGCTGCCCCATATTCTCAAGATGGGTTTGCAAACCATCTCCCCCATCCGTTTCTGCGGCCAAACACCGTAAGGCGGAGGCCACAAGATCGAGAGGGCGCTTCAAAACCGGCCGACACAGCTCTGCATGGATCAGCCCATCTAGCAAAATAGGCCGCAACAGAGCACGTATGGAGGTATCGTCTTTCAGATAGGCCCGAGCGGCGCGCTCCACCAGCTCAGGCGGCGCACTGCCGAGGAAATGGCGACACAGTTTGGCGGCGAGGAAATGTGCCGTGGCAGGATGGTGTGCAAGTGCGCTGAGCACCTTTTCACCGTCCCGTTGACCCCCGTTGGGGGGAAGGGAGAGATGGAGAAAAGGTATCTGTTTGGCGCCCTCATCGTGCCACTTCGACCGAAAAACAAACTGCGCTTCTCGAAATCCATCGCCAACGCTCCACCCTGTAAAACAGCGTGCGACCTGCATGATGTCGTATTGGGTGTAGCCACTATGCACTCCAACCGTATGAAGCTCCATTAGCTCCCGTGCATAGTTCTCGTTGGGGATACCCTTTTTATTCTCTCTGTTGTCTAGATAGGTCAACATGGCGGGGCTGCGGGCAGAGGCCTGTAACATCTCCTCAAAGCGGCCAAAGATATGCGGTCGAATAACACGCTCCGTGTCGGTGGGAATGAGGGCACGTCCATCGAGCTTCAATGCATAGATATTGAAGTGGTTCGTCCAGAAATCGGCCATCACCTCCCGCAGCTGATGACGACTGTAGATTGCTCGTAACAAGGCGGCCTTGCCGGTCTCGATCACCAACTGCTCGTTCGGCTCTGCAAACAGCTCATTGGGATCATCCTGCTCGGTTTGAAGGGTATCTAAACCACGTACATGCCATGCAAGATAGGGGTCTTCCGGCATCGCATCGGCCAACTGTTCTTCAAGCCAATGGGCGATGCCCACACCGGCGACAGTAGTAACTAGCCCGGGTGTAGGGCCAAAGGCGGCGCGATTCAACACCCTCCAAACGTCGGCGGCAAGCTGCGCGTTGCGGGGCGGTGGCAACCATTGTGGCGGCGATGGAACGATTCCAAGCGACGTGGGCGTTGGCAAATGACAGCCGGTTCCCAACAATAACGCCCCAGATGCGGCTCCTCCGGCCTGTAAACAGCGCGTAAACCACTCTCTTCGAGAAAGCCGCAAAGCGCGATAACCCCTCTGCACATCCGTCATGGTGGTGCTCCCCTAGAACGACTTTAGTGGTTCAATCCCTCGTGCGTAGGCCCTCCCCCAGAAATCACGGGCGGTAATGCGGTAGGATGTAGACGGCGCTCCGGCCACACCGACAAAAGACCCGCTCCTAAAGCAAACACAACGGCCAACGGGGCGAACAAAAACCACCCGATAAAGGGGAACCCCATTGCGAGACTGAGCGTGAGACTGCCTCGCAACAGATTACGAAAGTTTGGTTTCTCCACCTCCGGTTCCCCACGTCGCCCAATAAGTTGGGCAATGCCCGCCGCACCTAACACCAACAAGGCACCAAACAGCTCAAGGCTGCCAAAACCTAACAGTTTGGCGAGCGGGTTTCCCGCACGAAAAAGGTTAAAACCGATCCCAATGCCTATGAGAAGTACCAGCCCTAGCACAAACGAGCGCGCTTTTGAGGTCTGTAAATGGTGTTCCGCAACCTGTGTGGCAGCAGGCAGTAGAAGTGCCACAGCCATTAGCAGACCGGCCCAAGTAGCTATTAAGGTTAGCAACGTTACCACCGTTGCCTGCACCGCCGCTGTAGTCATCTGTTCATCTCCTATTCCTAATCCAGTTCGGTTATAGAGATTACTCTGTCTTCCAATATTTGGTTTCAGCAATATTCTGCAGAGGTTCAAAATTCAGCAAAACTTTTGGGCGATGTCGTCGTCTATACCTCACGAAGGAGCTAGAGGTTCCTTCCCGAATACACCAACAAACTCTATTCCATTAAAGGAGAGACGACCTATGAACCGTCGAACGTTTCGTGGTGGACTGGCGGCCCTTGCCTTTGCTTCGATAACGCTGTTGGGCTTCGCAGCGCCGAAGGCCCATGCGCTTCAGGGCCAGCCTCCGTCGGCACCTAGCGGCCAACAACAGCGCCCAAATCGGCGTAACAACGGGTTTCTGCAGTTCCTCAACAGCCTCAATCTCACCGACAGCCAGAAACAACAGATTCAGGACATCATGAAAAAGCAGCGCGATCAGATGCGCCAGCTCCGTCAAGACACCTCTCTAACCCCGCAACAGCGTCGGCAAAAGTTTATGCAGATTCGCAAGGATACCGACGCAGCTATTCGCAAAGTTCTAAATGCCGACCAACAGAAAAAGTTCGATGAATGGCTAAAGAAACAGGAGCAGAATCGCCGCAACCGCCAGCGCAATCGTAATGGTGGCCGGCAAAACCCAGCCCCCAGCGGCGGCAATAACAGCAACTAACTCTTCTTTTCCTTCTAGAAGCCAGCTAGAGCAGGTTGCCTTGCAACCTGCTCTAAATTTAAAAGCTCTAACTACCTGTTTTCCGTCCAGGTCTATCCAAAGAGGCAAGACCCGTTTATGTTTTGCCTTCAAAAAATGTGCATTTCTAACTTAACTAACCACGTTCCGTTCATTGACAGCACAACCTACCCTATGCTATTCTTAACTTTGAGTATTCATAAGGTACGCATAATGAAGCCACTCCTACAAACACGTATCGCCTGTCCCATATGTGGCACGCCGAGCCAGGAGCACCTCGGAGATCACATACGCGCCGAACATGGCGAGCAGGCACTTATTGAAGCCGTCCTTCACGCCAAACGAGCAAGGATGAGCGATCAGCAAGTAGGGATTCTATTCGGCCTCTCCTTCAAACAACTCGAGAATCTGATCACACAGACCTATAGCCTCAATGTTTCCCTCACCGGTGGGCATACAGGAAAAGGAGTATCAGACCTCCGTCCTAAACCGATTAAAGCATGGGCACCAGCTCATTTTCAGCTAGAAACCACCTCCGTCTGGAGCTATAAACAACGTGGTAATTGGGCGACTCATGATGGACGTTACCGAGGCAACTGGTCTCCCTACATCCCTCGTAACCTCATCTTAAGATATACCCATGTTGGTGAACTTGTGCTCGATCCCTTTGCAGGGGGCGGCACAACGGCTGTTGAGGCCAAGCTTCTCGGTCGCCGATGCCTTGCACGCGATATTAATCCGGCAAGTGTCCAACTTACTCTCCAAAACTTAAACTTCAACCCGCCATCATCCCTCTTTACAGAGCTGCCGATCTACGAACCGGAAGTCTCTGTGGGCGATGCACGCCATCTTCTAGGTATACCGGATGACTCCATTGATCTTATTTGTGCTCATCCGCCCTATGCGGGCATCATATCTTATAGTGATAGCGTTCAGGGCGACCTTTCTAACCTCGATAGAGAAACTTTTCTTTTAGAAATGCAAAAGGTTGCTGCAGAATGTTTTCGCGTCCTAAGACCCGGGAAAATGTGTGCTGTTCTGATCGGCGACGCACGTTACAAAAAATATGTGGTGCCTATTGGATTTGATCTCATAGAAGTGTTTCTCAAGCGAGGCTTTTTGTTGAAGGAATTGGTTATTAAGCGTCAGCATAACTGCAAAACCACCGGCTTCTGGACGGAAAAGAGCCTCCAACATAACTTTCTCCTCCTTGCCCATGAGTACTTGCCGATCTTTGAAAAACCAAATCACGGTGTCTTAGCAAATCGCATATTTTCAAACCATAATGAGGAGGATGGAGAACTAGCAAATGACCTCTTAACGAATACTAAAGGTGCTACACATGAAATTAACAGACACGAACTGCTGTTAGACAATAGACCTACTCTCCCCTGCCCTACTCTCAAAACACCCTCTTTTCCTGAAGATGGAGAACATATCGTGGAGGGCAACCTCAAGGAAACGACTACCGTCTGGATATCCTCATCTCCTACGCAAAAGGATGCTCACGGCGAATTCGTCCTACCCAAATCCGCCGTTACAAACCTGGTTATGAGATATGGAAACGTTCGTTCTGCTGAACGGCATTTGTCAATGATAGAGAGCGACCATGATGCGCCCCCGTTAACCCCGAAAGAGTATCGCTTGGCAATGCGGAATTTAGCCGATGCCGTCTGCAACATACTCTCGAAAGGAGACTTTTTTGTAGTACATACTAAAGATATTCGAGTGGATAACTGCCTTATTCCTCTTGCCCAAATTACCGTAAAAACCCTGGCTGCGTTTCCTCAGGCAAAGTTGAAAGAGATTATTGTCGTCTCTTATCCGGACATACCCCTACAGCACTCCTCGCGGATGGCAACCTCAAGGAACGAGCTGTGCCCGATTCGTCCATTGGACATTGTGCACAGCTATCTTCTTGTTTATGAGGTGGCTTCATGAGGAAATGGTTTCCGTCGGTTAGATGGCTGCATTACTTCAATAGCCTTATATTCTTCGTGAAATATTGAAGAGCCGCCAGAGAGATGCACATTATCTATGTTACAACGAAAAATGTTGAGATTCGGGTTTATCCAGGGAAGAAACAACAATCCGAATTTGATTTTATTGTCAAGTTTAAGGAGCCTGACAAACGAGAACGTACGCCACGACATGTGCACATCATTGTGGAAACGTACGTTAAACATGCATACAACCCATCTTTGACTATGCAACTGCGAGACTACATACTGGATATGCTCGGTCAAATTAAACCAATAAATAGCTTTCCACCGGTACTCCAACACTTTAAACTAAAAGACGCCGAACGATTTAAAGAACTCGATAACGTTGGCGAATTTAGTGTTGAGTTCCTACTTGTTATAACGGAACTTATTGGAATACAAGAGAAAACGAACGATCCACACGGTTCCCTGACAGAAAACCTGTATAAGGATTTATAAGGATTTCGGCAGTAAAGATCGATTCTCGGTTATCCAGAAAGCAACCTGGCGTGGATAGGACGTTCAAGGGAAAGAGACAATAGGAGATCCCTAGAGGGATACCGCGGCAAACTTGACCACGTAACATGAATACCCCCCGATTTAGCCCAATATTTGACCCCTCCGCCGCTCATGCGCTATACTTAAAGGTGCTTTGGAATGTTATTTGTTGACCATTAGGGCACAGGGAGGCGCACCGACGAAAGAGGAGGAGAGTATTCGCGTGATTGAGCCGCAAGTCGTGCGGGAAATGGGCTTGAATGACGCCGAGTATGCCCGCATTTGCCAACTGCTAGGCCGAGCACCCACACTGACCGAACTTGGCATGTTCGCCGTGATGTGGTCGGAACATTGCGGCTACAAATACTCCCGCCCGATTTTAACCCTCTTTAAGAACTACCGGGAAGCTCAAGAGCGCGGCGCCCTTGAAAACGCCGGCGTGGTGCCCCTTGATGAGCGGCTTGGCATCGTGTTTAAAGTCGAATCGCACAACCACCCCTCAGCGGTTGAACCCTTTCAAGGTGCGGCGACCGGAGTGGGAGGCATTCTGCGCGACATCTTTACGATGGGCGCACGTCCCATCGCCAACCTCAACTCACTGCGGTTCGGACCGCTAGAAGAGCCGCGCAATCGCTATCTTTTCGAACATGTGGTGGCCGGAATCAGTCACTACGGCAACTGTGTTGGGGTGCCTACGGTGGCCGGCGAAATCTACTTCCACCCCTGCTACAGCGGTAACCCGCTCGTTAACGCCATGGCCGTAGGCGTGGTGGAGCGAACAAAGATCGCCCGAGCCGTCGCCGAAGGAGTGGGCAACCCCGTGATCTATGTGGGCAGCAGCACAGGAAAGGATGGTATCCACGGTGCCACCTTCGCCAGCGTGGAGCTAGGGCCGGATAGCGAAAGCAAACGCCCCAACGTGCAGATGGGCGACCCCTTTATGGAAAAACTGCTTATCGAGGCCACTCTTGAAGCGCTTGCCTCCGGTTGCATTGTGGGAATTCAAGATATGGGGGCTGCAGGCCTCACCTGTTCCACCTGTGAAACGGCCTCGAAAGCCGGCACAGGCATAGAAATTGACGTCCGCAAAGTGCCCCTTCGCGAACCCAATATGACCCCCTATGAGATCATGCTCTCCGAGTCGCAGGAACGGATGCTCTGCATCGCACGTAAAGGAACAGAGGAGAATGTAATTGCCATCTTTCGCAAATGGGGGCTTCATGCGGTCGTCATCGGCCATGTCACAAGCGACGGCATGGTGCGCGTGTGCGATGGAGAGACCGTAGTGGCCGAAGTACCCGCTAAAGCACTCACCGATTCTTGCCCAACTTACTACTTAGAGACCGAAGAACCCGCTACCGTGCGTGCCCTCCAACAGTTTAACCCGCTTGCCTTGCCCGACCCACGCCCCGAAGAGGAGGAGAGCACCGCCCCTTCTTGCTCGGAGTGCCTGTTGCGTCTCTTAGATAGCCCCTCCCTTGCCAGCAAAGAGTGGGTTACCGAACAGTATGATAGCATGGTGCAAACTCAAACGGTCTATGCTCCGGGAGCCGACGCAGCCGTGCTGCGCATTCGTGGTTCCAAGAAGGGAATTGCGCTCACTATAGACGGTAACAGCCGCTACTGCTATCTTGACCCCTTCATCGGCGCGCAAATCGCTGTGGCGGAGGCGGCAAGAAACGTCGTTTGCGTGGGTGCGCGTCCCGCGGGCATCACCGATAACCTGAACTTTGCGAACCCAGAAAAGCCCGACCGATTCTGGCAGTTTCGCCGCGCCGTAGAAGGCATCGCAGCGGCCGCCGAGGCTTTTCAAATACCCGTAGTATCCGGAAATGTCTCTTTCTACAACGAGACTCCCGACGGCCCCATCTATCCCACCCCAACCATTGGGATGCTGGGTATCCTCGACGACCTCAGCCGCCGTTGCCAACCGGCGTTTCGGCGTGAAGGAGATATCCTTCTCCTACTCGAGGCCTACCAAGACCCCTCCGGTGGCCTCGGTGGCAGCGAATATTTGAGCCTGATTCACGGAAAAGAGGCCGGGTGCCCCCCGCATATAGACCTGCTAGGAGAAGAGCGGCTCCATAAACTGCTGCTTCAACTGATCGGCGAGCGCCTGCTAGCCTCTTGTCACGATATTTCCGAAGGAGGGTTGGCCGTTTGCTTGGCCGAGTGTGCTATCTTAGGAAATTTGGGCGCCCGTGTGCTCCTCTCACCAACCGAATTTACCCTGCCGCTTGCTGCCGTTCTCTTCGGAGAGGCGCAAGGACGCGTGGTGATCTCGGTTAAAGACGATAAAGCGCTTAAACGGGTCGAGCATCTCGCCATTGAGTTCGACGTACGACCCCACTGGATCGGAACCGTCGGCGGCGATCGCCTTTATATCGCCCAGGGAATGACAGACCTCATTGACCTGCCCATCGCGCAGTTAGCTCAAGTGTGGCGTCAAGCCATCCCCCGCCGAATGCAGAGCGGCCATTCCGCGGCTTGAGAAAGGCTAGGGTAACAGACATGGATAACTATTTGCTAAAAGACGGGTGCAACCACCACGACACCGATAGCCCCAAAGAGGAGTGCGGAATCTTCGGCATCTATGCCCCCGGTGAAGAGGTGTCCCGAATCGCCTTTTTCGGTCTGTTTGCCCTTCAACACCGAGGGCAAGAGAGCGCCGGCATCGCCGTGTCGGATGGCCACAGCATTCGCCTGCATAAAGAGATGGGGCTTGTGACGCAGGTTTTTAATGAGGAGCGCATTCGCGCCCTTCAAGGCATCAGCGCTATCGGCCATACCCGCTACTCTACCACCGGATCAAGCGTGCTTTGTAATGCACAACCGCTTGTTGGTTTCTCAAGCTGCGGCCCCATCGCCGTCGCCCATAACGGTAACCTCATCAACACCTCCGAACTCCGTAACGAACTCGAAGCAGAAGGCTGCAATTTTGAGACTACCAACGATAGTGAAGTCATTGCGCAACTGCTTGCCCGGGTCTACCGTGGCAACATCGAGGCCGCCATGCGAGAAGTTATGGGGCGCATTAAAGGGGCCTACTCGCTCGTTGTGCTGACCCCTGAAAAACTGCTGGGCGTGCGTGACCCATGCGGCATACGTCCCCTGTGCCTAGGTCGGTTGGGCAACGGACACTACGTTATTGCTTCAGAAAGCTGTGCCCTCACCACCGTCGGCGCCAACTATCTTCGCGAAGTGGAACCCGGCGAGATCATCTCTATCGGCCAACATGGGCTGCAAGAGATTCAGGCCGTCCCTATGCAGCGACGTGCCACCTGCCTGCTCGAATTTATCTATTTCGCCCGGCCCGATAGCATGCTCTACAACCGCACCTTGCACACCGTGCGCAGAAGAATGGGGCAAGAGCTGGCCCGCGAACATCCCTGCCCAGGCGCTCATGTCGTGATCCCGATCCCCGACACAGGCACCCCGGCAGCACTAGGCTACGCCGAGGTATCGCGCATTCCCTACGGAGAAGGGGTTATTAAGAGCCGCTACATTCAGCGTACCTTTATCCAGCCCAGCCAACGCATGCGGGATATGGGCGCGCGCATGAAGTATACCCCCCTTAAAGAGACCCTGGCCGGCCGTAAGGTGGTTATGGTGGACGATACCATTGTGCGCGGTACCACCACCGATAAGCTTGTGCGAATGCTCTTTGAAGCCGGCGCCGCCGAAGTTCATGTTCGTATCACGGCCCCACCGGTAAAATATCCCTGCTTCTATGGGATTGATATGGCCGACCAAGATGAACTCGTGGCAGCCCGCCATTCCGTTGAGGAGATACGACAGCTTATCGGCGCAACCTCTTTAGGATACCTCTCTCTTCAAGGCGTTTTGCGCGCCATTGATATGGGCCGAGACAATTTCTGCCGTGCCTGCTTCGACGGTAAATACCCGGTGCCCATTCCACAACAGGTCAAGCTGACGAAGATGATGCTCGAAGAGCCTGTAAAACGCCTTGCCCATGTGGGTACCGGCCCAGAAGAGAGCCTATTAGACCTAAACGATACCGAAGAGTAGACCCAGGGCGTGGCACAAACCATAAAAATCAACGCAGCGGACACCCGTGCTTTAGGTGGGTATCGTCGCAACGCGGATTTCAATGCGGCTGAGAACATTCGAGACAAATACCTTGTCGGTTGGTCTTCCCCTTCCGACGTGCTGTCGTCAACTAGCGTATCGTGTCCATCGGAGGCTTCGGTTTCCGCATGAGATGCAAGCCCCCGACATCAAGGCGGGGGGCGTTGACAAGGAGGACTTTCTGATGGATATAAACAAACGCATTTCACTGCCCGTTGTTCTTGTCGCCACAGGAGCCACAGCGGCTGCCGTAGCAGCCCGTCTTTATACGGCGAAGAGATCGGGGCAGAATGTGGCGGAAGTGCTTACCGAGGCGCTTCTTGAAACGGAGGCGCTTCGCGAAGCCGCGCGCTGTCTGCCCGATAGCTCCGCCACGGCACTTGGTCACTGCGCGGACTACCTGCTGCGATTTACGGCCGCATCCATCGAAGGAGTGCCACTGGGCCTGAACCTCTCTTCCTCTCAACCCAGCATCACCAAACATCATCCGCAAACGCAAGCCGTGGCTACCGTTGTTATAGGCGCTAACTCGCCCACCCTCCGCCTCGACTATGCCGTAGCGCTCCCAGACGGACCGGAAGTTCGCGGCACACGCACCTTTGGAACAACGCACCTGTCGGGCCTTATGCCCGCTCGGCCTCTTACCGACACGCTTCAGATCAACCTCACGGGGAACTACACGGTGCAAATGGAAACCGAAATAGATGTTTTTGAAAACTTGATCGGCTGGCAAACCCGTTGCAAGGGCACCGTCGTGCTAAGGGATAATCTCGGCAACGTTGGACGCATCCAGATTACTCCAGATGGCTCCCTCATGGGCACAATCACTCGTGAGGGACGCATTGTGGGGCGTGTGGAGGGAAAAATGCCCTCCAGTTTCCGATTCCGGCCCTACGAACTCTCCGCAGAGGAGGGAACGAACCGATGAGCGACCTGCGCCTCACCTATCGCGATGCGGGCGTGGATATAGATGCCGCGAATGAGGCCGTCCATCGGATGCGTGAACATGTGCGCAGCACCTTCACACCTCAGGTGCTAACCGATATCGGCAGCTTTGGTGGCATGTTCGCCCTGAGTGGCATCGAAGGATATACCGACCCTGTCCTGGTCTCCAGCATTGACGGTGTCGGCACCAAAGTGAAGATAGCAGCTCAGCTCGGCTCGCATAGTAGCATAGGTCAAGACCTCGTCAATCACTGCGTTAACGACATCTTAGTGCAAGGCGCACGGCCCCTCTTCTTCCTTGACTACTTCGGAACGGGTCGTCTCGTTCCTGTCGTCGCGGAAGAGATCATACGCGGACTATCGGAGGCCTGCAAAGCCATAGGCTGCGCTTTGATCGGGGGGGAGACGGCGGAGATGCCGGGCCTCTATCCCGAAGGGGAGTACGATTTGGTGGGTTGCATCGTTGGTATTGTAGATCGGCATCGTATCATTGATGGCACAAAGGTGGCTCCCGGAGACACCGTGATCGGGCTGGCTTCTAATGGACTGCATACCAACGGCTTTTCCTTGGCACGCAAAGCCTTGTTAGAAGGCCCTGAGCCTTTGTCTCTCTACGAACATATTCCATGCCTGGGGCGTACGCTTGGTGAGGAGCTGCTAGCCATCCATCGCTGCTATGCGCCCTCCGTCTTGCCTCTACTCACCTCCTTCGATATCCACGCTATGGCCCATATCACCGGTGGTGGCTTTTATGAAAACATTCCGCGCGTCGTGCCGCCCGACTGCTCCATCACCATCGATCGTCGTAGTTGGAATGTGCCTCCTATTTTCACGCTTATCCAAGAAAAAGGAGGCGTTCCGGAACCGGAAATGTATCGCACGTTTAATATGGGCATCGGGATGGTACTCATCGTACCCCCAGAGCAAGCCCCCCTGATCGTAAACTGCCTTAATGAGGCCGGCGAGGTGGCCTCTATCATCGGCGACATCCGCCAGGGCGTTCATGAGGTGATCATTATCTGATGCTTGAACCAACCCCCTCGTGTCTGTTATGGGATATTGACGGCACGCTGATTGATACCACCAAATTGATCGCGGCAGCACTCGACCATATCTACAATCGTTTCTACCATCGAACTCTTTCAGAGACCGAACTTCGTGCGCTTATCGGCACACCGCTTAAACACCAGATAAGGGTATTTGGCGAGCCGGAAGCCTTTGGCACGGACGAAAACACCGTCATTCGCGCCTTCATCGAGTACTATGAGGCGCATCGTGATCGGGAGCGCATTTTGATGCCTGTGATCTCCATCCTTAAAGAAGGCAAGCGCCGTGGCTTTCCTACCGGATTGGTAACCTCCAAAAATCGCGCCGAAATCGCCAACACCCTGCCCCGCCTTAACATCGCCGACGATGTGGATGTGGTCATCACTGCAGACGATACCCCCAATCCAAAGCCGGCTCCAGATGGCCTCCTTGCAGCTCTAGAGTGCCTTCACATTCCTCCGGCGCAACGCCCTCTTGCCGTCTATATCGGCGATACCGTGCACGATGTGCAAGCTGCTCAGGCCGCGGGGATTCGCTCCATCGCGGTTACCTGGGGGGCAGCGCCTCGTCCCCTGCTCGAAGCTCAAAAGCCAACCGCGCTCTGTGATACTCCGGCAGCACTCGCCCGTCTGCTCTTTGGAACATCCTCCGTAACCGATTCGATTTAGGAAAGGTACCCATTCGATGTCAGCTCCACAACGTCTTCAAGGCTCTTGGATGGATTTCCAGCACCAGAATCCCCACGATGGGGACTACTGGAATGCAACCACCCGCCGTTTCACCGATGCACAGTGGCGAGGAAAAATTGCCGAAATGGCCCAGCTCAATTTGGAGTATGTAGTGCTGATGTCCTCCGCCCTAGACAACTGCGCTTTCTATCCATCTCGCATGATGCCACAACACGATCTGGCCTGTGCCGACCCCATTGCAGCGGTCTTAGAGGCGGCGGAGGAGCATGGCCTTAAAGTTTTTGTCAGCGCCGGATTCTACGGACACACAACAGAGGAGACCAGCGACGCACCCGACTATCTCGCCTGGCATCAAGCTCTGGCGCAAGAGCTGCTAGAGCGTTATGGCGCTTCTAGAGCGTTCTATGGCTGGTATGTGCCCAACGAAGCCGAGATACACGGCCATTTCAGCGATAACATGATGCGTTTCCTGCCCGCCTTCGCGCAATACCTTCATTCCCTCTCACCCCACCACCGCATTCTCATCGCCCCCTACGGCACACGGCAGGTGCAAGAGGATGAAACGTTTATCGCCCAACTTCTGACCCTCGGCCAGGCGGGAGTGGATTTCATCGCTTATCAAGACGAGGTGGGGGTGAGAAAAACCAAAGTGGAAGAGCTAGATGCCATCTACGCACGCCTACATCGTCTGCACACACAGGCCGCCCAGAGAGGCCCCGCCCCAAAGCTTTGGGCAGATGTAGAGCTGTTCGAGTTTGAAGGAGCAACCTATGCAAGCGCCCTCATTCCCGCCAACTTCGACCGCATCCTACGCCAACTCGTAGCCATCGCTCCCCATGTTGAAACCATCCTCTGCTATCAGACGCACGGGCTTCTCAACCCACCCAACAGCCCTCAGCACTGTGGTCACCCCGACTCCGTCCGCCTATGGCAGGACTATACAGCCTATTTGGCGCAAACTTTCCCGGCGCTCGTCACACCGAATACCCATGATCGCATCCAACCTCTCAACACCACAAAGACCTCCTAAAGAGGTCTCTATGTTGGTCTGCGCAGCAACCCCTCAAGAGCTTGCCGCTTTTTGGCCCGAGCATGAGGTCGCCCCGATCTCCCTACAGACGGCCTGGGGCTACCAGAAAACGGTCGCTTGGGCATGCACAGGCGTAGGTATCCCAGCCACCTTCGCCACACTCTATCCGCTTCTCGATTCGCTCCAACCACGCCTCTTGCTGCACATCGGAATCGCGGGAGCCTATCCCCACAGCGGCCTTCAGATCGGCGACATTGTGCTTGCCGAATCGGAAACCTACGGCGACATCGGCTTCGAGTTGCCTCAACCTCCTTCTTTCCGCCCAATTCGCGAAGCGCCCTTTAGCCATTCCCTCTACACCACTCCTTTGTCCCTTGCCCTGCCCGACGAGTGGGTTGCCGCCTCACAGGATATGCGGTTCAATGTAAAGCGAGGTCGGGGCTGCACCGTCAATCAGTGCACGGGCACACCGGAAACAGCCCAGCTGCGCCGCTCCCTCTTTCAGGCCGATTTTGAAAGTATGGAGGGGGCTGCTGTGGCGCAGATCGGACATCAAAAAGGCATCCCGGTATGCGAGATACGTGCCATCAGCAATATCGCTAGCACGCGCGATATGCGCCCAGAAAACATCCATCTTGCGCTGGCACATCTGCGCCACTACCTTCAGGCTTGCCGAGCACAGTCTCGCTAAGAGGCCATCAGGCTCTGCTGGCGCCATTGGAGAAGCTCTTTAAGGTCATAGCCTATAACGGCTTGCGACCCAAAATAGCGTGCCGTGTTAAGAGCTGCAAGCGAGTCGCTGCCGGGCTGCAACCAGAGATACGGAATCTTCAGATGCCCTGCAACGCGCACGATCTCCAGCGCCTGTTCAGGCGATGTTGCAATGACTACGCAGTCAAGTGGATCGGCGATGTTATCTAGCGAGGGGTACACAGGGTCACCGTCAAGTTCACTTTGTTGAGGATGCACTAAGTAAACACGATATCCTGCCGCTTTCAGCTGGCGATAGAGTTGAAAAAGCGCCTCGTCCGTAGTGCCATCTCCGCAAAGAGCGAAGCGCTTTTTGTGAATCACCTGTTCAGCCAGGGTGCGTAACGACACTCGTTCCTCCTTTTAATCCGAAAATATGTCGGCTCCTGTCTTTTTATAGCTTACCCGTAAAGACCGTTGGTTTTGTTGCGCTTTATCGCCTCTGGGGGTCTAACCGTCAGTTTTTATGCTCATTGAACGCAGAAAGGTTCTCTATGGCGTATTCTATAAAGAGAGGGGGTGAAGGAAGCAGACCATGTCCTTTTTTGAAAACGAATCGCGGCCGCAGCAGGAGGGTATAGAGCGCCAGACAGAGCCTATCGCCGAACAAGTAGAGGCACATCGGCGCGAGGTCGAGAAGCAGATCGAGAGCCTTTTAGACACGGCCAAGAAACTGCGCCTTTATCGAAGGCGCATGTGGGCGGTACGCATTCTTTGGATAGCTTTTATTATCTTTTTATGCTACCTCACGCAATTTAAGGTCATACAGTTTTGGTGGCTCTTTGCAATGGGCGGGGGAAGCGCAGCCATGGCCGAGCGCACATTAAGCCGCTTGCGCGAGGAGGTTCATGCGGTGATCAAGGCGGGCGATCCGTGTGCGGTAGGCGCTCTCGCCTTAATGACACGCGAACGCGATATTTTCGTGCGCCAAGCGGCCGATAGGGCGTTGCGTCGCCTATTGCCCCAAGTAAAAGCCAGCGATGCCAAATACATTAACAACGAGCAGATGAATGCCTTGCTGCTGCTTTTGGCCAGCAGCGATTCGGAGATGCAGGTAGCGATTCTGAAAGCCCTCGAGCAGATCGGCGATGAACGCGCTTTAGTCGTGGTAGAGCAGTTAGCCACGAGCGATTTACCCGAAGTAAAAGCGGAAGTGCGCGATGCGGCACGCGCCTGTCTCCCCTATCTTCACGCGAAAGCCCGCCTAGCTGCCGAACGCGCCACCCTGCTGAGAGGCACCGTCGCCCCCGTATCCTCCGCCCAACCCGACGAACTGCTCCGTCCCACAACGCCCTCTGCGATCCATTCACCACCGGAACAGCTTTTACGCGCCATCGAGCACGACGAAGAGGAGTCTCAACATCGCGAAGAGGGGGAAGCTTAGGCCTCCCCCTCCCTAGTCCCCATCGTGTTCACCGCGTTCAAAGCTCAACTGCGACGCGAGCTTCGGCGTGCCTGTAACAGCCTCTCAGCCGTCTCCCTGTCGGTGCAGAGATCGTGAACGATCGGCTGTTTCCAGCCCATCGCCTGCCATTCAAGCACCGAGTAGATGGCATCGAACTTGGTAGCACCGCCGGCAACAACAACCACCTTCGGCACCAGCATAAGCTGCTCTATGGTGACGGAGAGCAGACGATCGTTGATGGCCTGCACGTAGGACTCCAGCTCTTTTAGATCGCTGGGCGACATATGTTTGCGCGCGGCCAAAGTGATAAAGAGGCGATTGCAGAGGTCGCCCACGGCGCAAGTAAATCCGGGCTTGCCGTTGTTGGTATAGCGCGCAATAAGATCGATCATCTTGCCCAACTCGGGCTGGAGGTTGCCCATCATCGGCTCATGAAGCCCCACAATAAAGCGATGGCCTGATTTGGGGCGCACACCACCGATGCCAACGAGCGCGAGAGTGGGCACATAGACATCGTCTTCCGCCGCAAGCCCTGTGCTCGTGCCTAACGCTCTTTGTCGCGCCTTCTCCTCCCAGACTTTCGGGGAAATCCAGCGGCCCGGCCCTTCAGATAGCCATTCGGAAACCATCTCGGGTGTTTTGGCTGCCACCGGCAGGCTCAGGCGAATAAGCTGGGCATCTGGGAAGGCGCGGGCAAGCCAAGAGCCGCTGATATCGGCATCCATGGCACGGCGAGCGTCGGGGCTTTCCATAGACCACACTTCCGCAGCGATATTGCCGTTCAACGACACCACTTTCACACCGCGCACGTTGCGTTTATCGTAGATATGCTTGTTGAATAGGCTCTCGCAGGTATAAAACACGGCTCTTCCGGAAGAGAGTGCCACGATTTCGTTCTGGCGAATGATGGTATCGAGATAGTCTGCGCACAGTTGGCCTAACGCCTGGTGCAGACGGTCGTCGGCAAGGCTGCTTTCGAGCGTCTCGGAATGCCCCGACATATCGGCCACGATCGCAGTTTGCAGTCCATAGGCGGCCATCAGCTCCCGTTCGAGATGGTCTACACGCGGGGGTTTGAAGGGCGCGTTTTCATCAATATGAACGCGCACGATTCCGCTATCGAGAGCGAATCGGTAGAGACGAGAGATGGTGCTCGCATCAATATGCGCTAAATTGGGTTCGGAGCTTAGCAGTTGTTGCAGAATCTCCTTCTGCTCCATTCGATCAACCAGTACCATCTTTGCAATGCGCGCCGCAAGTCGCCTTCGATCGGCCGGATCGAGCGCCGGGCGTCGCCCTCGTCGTTTTCCTGTGGTGGTCGTCATATCTGTTTACTTTTCCTTTCACATCAAAAGGCTTAGTCGCCTATTTCCATGTTGTTTGGCAATTATAAGTATAGCACATGCAAGCTCTAACTAAAAAGACCTTTCGATTCGATTCTACGGGCTATCTAGCAGGAGAATTTGCATCTTTTCCATCTCCTAGCTAAAAAGCTGCCCCTCCCACCCTCCTTGTCGCCCCTCTAAAGCCCGCAGCAAGGCTATTTTTCCGCCAACGGACATCCTATTCTGTTTTTTTCTGTGAAAAACTAGCAAATTTTTGGAGAATCACTTGACACAACAAACACTCCTATGATATACTATAAACGAAGGTATCCTTCTTTCTCGTCCTCAATTGAAGTGTACCCAGGTGCGCGGAT
>NZ_DATGKU010000132.1:0-14761 GCF_035294505.1 Chthonomonas sp.
CGTAACGAGTTCGATTGGCCGGGGGATTTTGGGTGCCTGCAAGATGGTACGATGACCCGCCAGGATTGGCTTCATAGGCATTTCCATAGCGAATCCAATTTGGCGTTGAACGGGGACGTGTTCAACAACGAGATCGATCACAAGATACGCCTTGACCATATACCACGTCAATCGTGGATTAGGCGGCCTTCTGAACTGATCTTGATTCTGGAGACACGCGACTTTTGGCCGGACCTGGGCACCTGGACGTTCCCATGGGAGTACGACGCAGGAGGTGGTTCATTACCGTTTTGGCACAATAAAGGGGGCAACTGGGCCTTTGCCGATGGGCATGTCAAGTGGATGCGCCTAGCCTCAACCGTTTCTCCAACCTACATGTGGTATAACTCCGTTCGAGAGGATATTAACGACCGTCGAATTGACTACTGTGGAGCGCCAAACGTGTCGGACAGTCAGTTTGTAGACTGTTTGTTAAGCGTTATTCCACCGGCGTATCGGTAGGAAGAGGAAGATGAATCGCGAACTTCCACAGGTGGTAGTTATAGCGGTATTGGCTGCACTGGGTATTGTGTTGGCGATAATCGCTTATCGCCTGTTGGAGCCACCCAAGCGAAACGTCTCTCCCATGGAACAGGTACAGATGCTTAATCATGCTAAGCCTCTGCCTCCTACTTTCCACTACTAATGGCGGAAAGTAGCACGAATGCAAAGGGATATTATAAAGGCTGCAGAGTCGCGCCGTGCCGCAGGAGGAGTTTGTAGGTTCGCCGGTTGCTTATGCGTGGCCTAAAGGTAGAAGACCACGTTTTTCCCTGTTGGCCCTACACACCAAGGGTTGGAGATATGTGCCCCTAGTTATTGTGTTGCTGGCTATGGGGTTTTATGTGGCTTGGGGAATTCGCTGCAGTGTCACCCGCTACGAACGCTTTGGCGCTATGGCCTACGACCTCGGCATTTTTGTGCAGGGGGTTTGGCTGCTAAGCCGGTTTCAAACGCCCTTTATAACGCTGCGGGGGCTGAACCTGTTTGCCGATCATTTCTCGCCCATTCTCCTCCCCATCGCCCTCATCTATCGTCTTTTTCCCGATCCAAAAACATTGTTAGTGCTTCAAACGCTTGGGCTGGCAAGTGGAGCAATAGCGGTCTATCTGTTAACACTATCTCGGCTGCGCAGCCAACTGCTAGGCATAGCGCTTGCTTTGGCCTATCTCTTCTATCCGGCCTTGCAGTGGATCAATCTATTTGACTTTCACCCGGATGCATTCATCACCCCATTCCTCCTTTTCGCTTTTGTAGCGTTAGAAAAAAGGCGGTGGAAAGCCTTTTGGTCACTGCTTATCGGTGCCTTGGCCTGCAAAGAGAGTTGCGGCTTGGTGGGGATGATGTTGGGGTTTTATGTGGGTGCCAAAGACGGTTGGAGACGTGGGCTTGCGGTGAGCCTGTTTAGTGTGACATGGCTTTTAACGGCTCTCAAAATCATGCAATGGCTCAACGGAGGGCATCCATCGGCCTATCTTTCGCTTTATCATGCCTATGGCAATAGCCTGTTCGGCATCATAGCATATCTGTTGCTGCATCCTCTACGCGTGCTGACCATAGTTATATCCGACCAAAATCTGGCCTATTTGGGCGATCTGCTCTATCCGTTGGCTTTTATGCCTCTGCTTGCACCGGAGATTTTGGCGCTTCTTGTTCCTATCCTCCTCAGCAATCTGCTTGCCGATCGCGTTCAGATGCACTACGTCGGCTTTCACTATTCGGCACCCATCATTCCTTTGCTCATGTTGGGCACGGTTTTAGGAATAGAACGCGTTGGAGAGCTATTTCAAAACTATCCCATTTGGCGGCGGTGCACTTATGGCTTATTGGGTGGAGGCGTTTTGGTCTGCGCCTCTATGGCGACACACCTTATGGGAGCTTGGCTTGGAACCACCTCCCCCTATCCGCCGATGCTAAGTGAAGCGCAAAGCCAAAAGGTGCGCCGATGGCTGCGCCAAATTCCCTCTGATGCCAGCGTTTCCGCCCAATCGGCGCTTACGACCTGGTTGGCCCAACGCGAACGGGTTTACGTTTTCCCCAACCCGTTTCAGGCGGCCGCTTGGGGAAACAGCGCCCAAGCTCTGCGCAACGAGGAGCTGCAGGATTTTCATGCGTTGCCGCCCAAAGAGCTGCAGCGTCGCTTTGCACAAAGCGATGTAGAGTATGTGGTATTGAATATCGCGCCGAATGAGTGGCCTCTTACGGCCAACAACTATGCCTATATGGTGGCGCAGCTGTTAAAAACCCCTGCATATGGAGTTATTCAAGCTTCCGGCGATTTTGTGCTCCTGCGTCGGGGCGCCGATCATCGGCGGGGGCTGCGTCTGCTACAAGGCACCGCTTGGCAAAACCCCATCTTCTCGCTGTTTTCCTCTCCTCCGGCCAACTAAGTCTTCCGAACGCGATGCGCCCTCTCTTATTTGACTTACTCTATGCAGATAGGTGTGAAACTGCCGGCTTGGCCTGTTGAGGGCGCAAAATGCCTCACCTCTTCCCTCTGCAGAAGAGAATGTTAGAATAAAAATAGGTAGACAAAATTATGCTAAAATTGAGCTAAAAATCTTCGTGGGGGAAAGACGCGGTGAGCCGGCGGTTTTTTCTCGATATGAACGCTTTTTTCGCCTCTGTGGAGCAGCAAGAAAACGCGGCGCTGCGGGGAAAGCCCGTTATTGTGGTGCCGCTTAAGGTGCCGACAACTTGCGCGATAGCCGCCTCTTATGAGGCAAAAGCGTTTGGCATTCGCACCGGCACCAGCGTGAGGACGGCGCGTCGTCTCTGTCCAGAACTGGTGGTGGTAGAGGCACGCCCCCTGCTTTATGTGCAGTATCATCGTGCTCTCTGTGAGCTGCTTCAAGCCTATTTCGTTTCGGTTCAGGTGCTTAGCATAGACGAGATGGTTTGTGGGATCGGGCGGACAGTGCAGGGGCGCCCGATGGAGGAGGCCTTAGCCCGTCAGGTACAGCGCGCCATAAAGGCCCAGCTCGGCGACCAGATGCGCTGCTCCATTGGCATCGGCCCGAACACCTTTTTGGCCAAGGTGGCCTGTGAACGTCAAAAGCCCGATGGTCTTACTATCTATGAGAGCACCGATCTGCCGGAAGCCCTCTTTGCGCTCGAACTCACCGATCTGCCCGGAATCGCCAAAAGGATGCTCGCACGTCTAAATCAGCATAACATACGAAGCGTACGCGATCTTTATGAGGCCGATGTGGTGCATCTGCGTCGGGCTTGGGGTAGTGTGGTTGGAGCGCGTTGGTATTGGATGCTTCGTGGCTCGTTGGAGATGGATTATGGTGGGTATTGGGGGCGCCCGCGTAAGTCGGTGAACTGTTCGCACGTTTTACCGCCGGAATTTCGAGATCGTTATGGTGCGCACCGCATTCTTCTAAGGCTTTGCGAGAAGGCGCTTAAGCGATTAAGAGAGGAGGCGTTGGGGGCTTCCAACGTGGAGGTTCGGGTGGATTATCGGCATCGGTACGATTTCACAACGTACTCTTGGCGGCAGCGAAGCACGAAACATCTGCATGCCAACGAGGAGAGCACCTGGTTGCCTATTGTGCGCAAACTGCTGGATAGGGTGCCTTCCACACGGTTTAACTACCAGCCGATACGGGTTTCCATCACCTTTTCGGGCCTGTTGGCGGAGAAAGATCAGAACCTAAGTCTTTTTGAAGAGGAGCCGAACAAACGGGCTTGTGTGGCACGTGTTGTGGACATGCTGGAGGCGAGAGGGCTGCCGATAGCCCGCGCCTCGCTCTATGACCTGAGGGAACAGGCGCCTTACCGCATTCCTTTCGGGGCACCGCATCCTCCTACGATATCTTCACCGGAATGAAAGTGAAGATAACTCTTTTTGCGGTGTGTCGTCTGAATAGATGCAATGTTCAGGCGCGTTCAAAGCGTTTGCTGAAAGCGCTCTGAAACTTGTGGAGGATAAGACGATGAACAAACACCATTTTCGATGGTTGCGCCTTGCCGGTGTGGCTTTCGGGATCGGATGGAGTGTGGCCACGGTAACGTGCAGCGCACAAGGGTTTGGACAAGGCGGGCCGCCGCCCGGCCCAGGAGGTTTTCAAGGAAGGCAAGGGCGTGGCTTTGGAGGGCCGATGGGCTTTCGCTTTGGCCCCGGCGGTTTTATGATGGACCCCCGCCAGTCCAGCGCGATGGCCTTGCTGGGGCGGCCCGATGTGCAACAGGAGTTGGGGCTAAGCCAAGACCAGCGACAGAAGATCGGGCAGATTCAGCGCGATATGGCACAACAGCGGATGCAAAAGATACGCGATTGGATGCAGCAGAATCCGCCGCCGAGTCGCTCCGACTTCGATAATATGACGCCGGAGGAGCGTCAGGAGCTTTTCCAGAAACGCCAAAGCGCCATGGCCGCGCTACAGCAGGAACTGCAGGACGAAGAGCAGAAACAGATCTCCCAGGTGCTTACGGACGATCAGCAGCAGCGTTTGCAACAGCTCGATCTGCAGTGGCGCACCGCTTTGGCGCTTGCCGACGATAAGCTGGCCGCCAAGTTGAATCTCAACGATCAGCAGCGCCAGGAGATTCAACAGATATGGCAGCAGTATCAGCAAACGACGCGGCAAACTATGTCGTCTCTCTTCAACCGTGGTGGGAATAACCCTCCGGGCGGTCCTCCAGGCCCCCCGCCTAACGATCAGGGTGCTCCTCCACCTCCTGGCGGCCCCGGTGGGCCTCCGCCTGGGCCTGCAGGGGGCCCACGCCCCTTCGGGAGGGGTCCCGGCGGTTTTGGGGCCCAATTTGCCCAACTGGAGCAGAAGCTCTATCAACAGCGTGTAGATGCCGGGAAGAAGGTGCTCGCTCTGCTCACCCCCGACCAACTGGCACAATGGCAGCAGATGACGGGCAAGCCCTTTACGTTCCACTTCGAGATGCCCGGCGGGCAACCTCCTCCGCCTCCTGGCGATCAGGGGCCACCGCCCCCTCCGCCACCGGACGATCAGCCCCCTCTTCCAGATAGGCCGTTTTAGAGATTAGCGGCCAGGCGCTATGGTTTCGGCGCTGAACCACTGATGAGAACAGAAACGGGGCATTAAAAGCACACGGCGGGGAGTGAGCAGTGCTCACTCCCCGCCTTTAAATGGCGTTTACTCCGAAATCGAAGAAGATGTGTTCGGAGGTTCGATCTGTACCTTCATGCCGTCCTGCAACTGCATCTGTCCCTGGGTCACCACCGCCTCGCCAGCAGAAACACCGCTGCGAATCTCTATTTTGTCCGGAGTAACGAAGCCGAGCTGTACCTTGCGTTGGTGTGCAACGTTGTTCTCTACAACAAACACCGTACCCACTCCGTCGCTTGGATTAAGAACGGCAAGATAGGGCACGAGCACAGCGTGGGGATGAACGTCGAGCACAATAGTACCTCTTGCAAACATTTGAGGGCGTAGCTGGTGGCTGTCGTTAGGCAACGAGATGCGCACGGTGAAGCTTCTGGCTTGTGCAGAGGCCACCGGGAAGAGTTTGCTGACACGTCCTTGAAACGTTTTCCCAGGCAAAGCATCCACGGTGACGGTTACCGGCTGACCGATATGCACCTTTTCAAATTGGGATTCGGGCAGTTGGGCGTCGAAGTAGATGTTTTCCAAAGAGACGATTTCGAGCACCGATTTTCCGGCTGCAAGCTGTTCTCCTGGCTCTGCCAGGCGCGCGGCTACCACTCCAGAGATGGGCGTGGTGATGGTGGTATCTTCAAGCTGTTGTCGGGCATAGGCTACGGCGGCTTTGGCCTGGTTCACCTGCGCTAGGGCCGTCTGGATGGCGGCTTGGGCATTTTTCACATCCTCTTCGCGCAGCTTAATCTGGTCGCGATTGGCCAGTGCGGTTTGAAGCGCCTGCTCGGCCTGCTCCACATTATACTGTGCGCTTTTGATCTCTTCTGGGCGGTTGCCCGCTTGAATTTCGTCGTAGGCCTGTTGGGCAGCGATATAGTTAGCTTGTGCTTGGTCGGCTGCTGTCTGGGCCTGATCGAGCTGTTGAGCCGAGATGGCGTTTTGGCGGTAGAGGCTCTCGTAGCGTTGCAGATCGGAACGGGCTTGGTCGTAGGCGGCTTTGGCCGCCAACATCTTCTGACGGGCCTGTTCGCGGTCTTCCGAGCGGGCACCCTCTTCCACAATTTTGGCCTGCTCTTTGGCGGCGTTCAAAGCGGCCTGTGCTTGGGCGATGGCATGTTGCGTTTGCGATTTGGTTAGTTGCAGATTGGTGAGAGCGCTGTGGTATTCCACTCTGGCCTGGTCGAGCCGGGCGATGGCCGCTTGGAGATTGGCCTGCTGCTGTTCGAGTTGTGCTTGGAGATCGGTGGTGTCTTGTTGTGCAACCACCTGCCCCGCCTTTACGCTGTCTCCTTCACGATAGTAGACGGCCACGAGCTTGCCGGCTGCCTTGGCACCCACGGTAACATCGTTGAGGGCCGTGAGCACACCGGTTACGACGGTTGTCTGTTCGATGGTGCCGATGCGTGCGGGAGTTACCTGCACGAGCACGGCCGCTTTCGTATCGGACGTGGGGGTGGCCGAAGTGGCTGCCGGTTTTGAAGAATGTGCGCATCCGGTAAGAAGAGGCCCTAAAAGACCGGCAGCTGCAAAAAGGGTAAGAAGCTTTTGTGCTTTATGGAGCTTGTTCATCGGGAACCTCCGGAGGGCAGATTCGGCAGACCAAGCGCATGGGGTGAGGGCTGGCTTTGATACCCGGCACTTTGTAGGGTATAGGAGTAGCGCCCTACGGCGCGATCGAGGGCTGCGCGAGCGTTATTGTAGTCGTAGAGAGCATTCACTTGGTTTTGTTCTGCTTGAGTGAGGGCTGCCTGTGCATTGCTCACTTCCAGGATGGGCGACACGCCGCTGGTGTAGCGCACGGTGGCTAAACGATAGCTCTCGCGCGCTTCGGCAAGCGCCTGATTCGCCACGGCCACCCTGTCGCGGGCCTGGAGCAGGTTGAGATAGGCGCTGCGAACATCGAGTTCCACCTGGTCAATGGCGTTGCGGCGTTGGGTCTCGGCCTGCGCGACGAGCGCGCGAGCCTGTTCGAGTTGGGCACTGGCCTGACCGCCGTCGTAAAGTGGAATGGAGACGGAGAGCACCAAAGCGCCCGATGTGGTTTTAGGGGTAAACCCGGCGGCATCTGGAGAGTAGGTCACTTGAGCGGAGACGGCCACGGAGGGCAGATAGCTTTTCTGCGCAAGCAGAATGCCTTTTCGGGCTGCCGCTAACTGCGCATCGGCGGCAAGCACTTCGGGGCGTGTTTTTAAGGCCTCTTGCACGAGCGCATCGTATTCGCTGCCGAGGTTCAACGAGCTACGGGCGGCTTGGCCGGTGTCCATGTTTTGAGGCACCTCCAGGTTACCCAGCTGCTGAAGGGCGCTGGGAGGGGGCACATCGGGCGGGTTTTCAACGGCGCCGGCGTCGCTGACTTCCAGAGGCGTATCTATAGCGATGCCGAGGGCGCTGTTTAACTGCGCAATGGCGAGACTTACATTGCTTTGTGCGGCAATAAGTTGCTGTTGTGCGTTGGCCACATCGGTTTGCGCGCTTAACACATCAAAAGGGGCTGCCGTGCCCGCTTTTAGCTTTTTTTGGGCGTCGGCAAGGCGATCGAGGTCGTTTTGCAGAGTCTCTTTTGCGACGACGACAAGAGCTTGAGCACGCAACACGTTATAGAAGGCGTTTTTAATGGCCAAAACCGTGTCATTTTGGGTTTGGTTTACGGAGATGCGCGCCGCGATCTCTTCAAATTGCGCTTGATCTTTAGCCGTGCGCAGCAAGCCGGTGATGTCTATGGGGAGGGAAGCGACGGCTTGGAGCTGACGCTGATCTTGGTTCACAATGGTAATGGTCTGTTGGCCGAATTTGAAGGATTGGCCGGCATCGAGATGGGTAAAGGTGAACTGGCCGGTAAGGGTGGGGTTAAAAGCATCTCGCGCCTGCACGGTGCGTCCGTGGGCCTGTTGGAGGGCCTCAACGGCCAAAGCGAGCGCGCGGCTGTTGGCCAGCCCGATCGCGACGGCCTGTTGCAGGGTGATGGGATGGGGAGGAACACGCCCTTCCACCTGTTGTAGGGTAGGAGAGACCAATTGAGGATGGGCCGGCTCGGGCAGAGGATGAATGGGCGCAGGAACGGGCGCCTGCAGATTCGTCGGCGGGGGGGTTGCTGGAAGCGGGGTGACGCCGGTTGGTGCGGAGGGAGGGTTTGCGGGCATCGTTTGCTGGGCTGTTGCCGCGGAACCTCCCATCGAGGCAAGCACAAAGCCGGCAAGGTACCAACAAAGACTCTGTAGGCGATGAAAACGCGCTATGGACAAGTTTCGAGACTCCTTTTTCCTCCGAATAGATAGGCCGTGCGGAAGAGACGTTTCGCAGGCCAGGAAATTATCGCATAAGGAGGGCCTATCATGGTTTGCGCAAAGGCTTTTCCTTCACGAATACGAGAGATGTGCAGGAGAAGTTTCGGAAATACTAAGGATTTTGGATGGGAGGAATCCAAAAGCCGCGCCATCGGTGCTCGCAGCAGGGTGAAAATCGGCTTGCTACGGCTGAGGTAAACTTAGACGGCAGATTGAAATTCAGAGGCGGTACAACGAAAGGAGTTTGTCCTATGCGAGTGATGCTGTGGTGTGACATGGAGGGCGTTGCCGGCATCTCCGTTTGGGAGCAGGTAAACGGGGGAGCGCCCCTCTACGAAGAGGGGCGCCGGCTTTATACGGAAGAGGTGAACGCGGCGGTGCGCGGCTGCAAACGAGCTGGAGCCACGGAGATCGTGGTGGTGGATGGCCACGGGGCCGGCGGGCCGTGGAGCTTTAAGAGCCTCATACCGGAGCGACTTGAGAGCGGTGCCGAGTATGTACTGGGGTATCCATGGGCACGCTACATCGCGCCTTTAGAGGCCGGTTGCGATGCGGCTCTGTTTGTGGGCGCCCATGCGATGGCCGGCACGTCGGATGGAGTGCTCTGCCATACGGTTTCTTCGCAAAGTTGGTATAACGCTCGCATTAACGGGACGTTGGTGGGCGAGTCGGGAATTATCGCGGCCATCTGTGGCGACTTCAACACCCCTTGTGTCTTTGTTTCGGGCGACGCAGCGACCTGTAGAGAGGTTGCCGAGTTGATAGGGCCTCAGGTGGTTCAGGCACCGGTAAAGATAGGGCTAGGGCGCTTTAGCGCCCGTCATCTGCCGGCAAGCGATGCCTGTGCGCTGATCGAGGGGCGCGTCTACAGCGCGCTCACACGGCGCGACTGGCCAAAACCTCTCAAATTCGATCCACCTGTTACCTTTGAGGTTGAGTTGGCCACGCCGGACAGGGCGAACGACTTTTTGGGGAAGAAAGGGGTGGAGCGAGTGGGGTCGCGCCTTATCTGCTCGCGGGCCGATTCCTTCTGGCAGGCCTGGGATCAGTTTTGGCCTATGGGAGGGTAGGCATGCGGCCAGCAGAGCGAATTATCTGTGCGCTCGATGTGCCCAGTGGCGATGCGGCGCTTCGCTATGTGGAGCTTCTTCGAGAGCATGTAGGCGTTTTCAAGGTGGGGCTAGAGCTGCTGATGGCCGAAGGCCCCGGCGTTGTGCCTCGTTTACACGCTGCAGGCGCGCAGAAGATTTTTCTCGATGCAAAGCTGCACGACATCCCTAACACGGTGATGGGCGCCGTTCGCGGGCTTGCCCATCTGGGAGTGTGGGCGGTAACGCTGCACACGTTCGGAGGGCGCAACATGCTGGAAGCTGCCCACCGTGCCGCGCTAGAAGCAGCCCAAGAGGCGCAACGGGAGCCGCCTTTCTTGTTTGGGGTAACCGTGCTTACCAGCATCTCGCCGACGGTTTTGAAGCAGGAGTTGCGGGTAACCGAGCCGATGGAGGAACTGGTTGTCCATCTCGCGCGTCTTGCCTTCCAAAGCGGTTGTGGAGGGGTTGTGGCCTCTCCGCAGGAGCTTATCGCGCTTCGCACCGCTTTTCCTGAACCAGGTCATCTCTTTATTACACCGGGCGTGCGGCCGGCTCAGAATGTAGCCGACGACCAGGCGCGTACGCTTACCCCGGCCGAGGCCATTCGGCGGGGCGCGAGCTATTTGGTGATCGGGCGTCCCATTCTCACGGCCCAAAACCCGGTGGAGGCGGCGCAACGTATTGCTGAAGAGATACAAAGTGCTTTGGAGGAGTGATGCGAACCCTCTCCATTTCCGACCAAAACCAGATGCGACGCTGCGGGCAAGCGCTGGGAAAAAGGGTGCAAGCCGGTGATGTGCTGGCTCTTACCGGGGCCTTAGGAACAGGAAAGACCTTTTTCGTTCGCGCCCTTGGAGAAGGCATGAATCTGCAAGAGCCTGTAACTAGCCCGACATTCGCCCTCATTCAAGAGTATCACGGGCCTATCCCCTTGATCCATATAGACGCCTATCGGCTCGACGATGCCGCCGCCGCGGCAACCTTAGGACTGGAGGAGTATTTTGCGCGCCCTGCTGTGTTCGCGGTGGAGTGGGCCGATCGGATCGCCACGCTATTGCCCGAAGAACGGCTCGAAATCTATTTTGAAGCTCCTCTTCCCGAACAAGAGTTGCGCTTGCTGCATCTGCAGGCGAAAGGCGAGCGAGCCGTCGCCTTGCTAGAGATGTTGGAAAGGACTGTACAGCATGGCCAGAGTTGAAGAACCTGGCACTGTTCAAACGCCGGAGACGCTTCTGGCCATGGAGACTTCGGGCGATGTATGCAGCCTTGCCGTGCTGCGTAAGGGACGCCTGCAGGCCGAACGCACGTTTCGTCATGAGATGCATCTTTCGGAGAACCTACCGGCAACGCTAGAGGGCCTCTGTAACGACGCCTATGTAACTTTAGAGCAAATAGGTGCATTTGCCGTTGGCATAGGCCCAGGCTCCTTCACCGGTACACGCATCGGGGTGATGACCGCCAAGGTCTTTGCCGAAGTCTACGGTCGCCCTCTCTTTGGGGTTAATGCGCTTGAGGCGTTGGCCGCCGAATATCTGGGGTTGGGCGAGGCCGTCGTTTTGGTGGTGCTGCCGTGTCGTGCGGATATTGTGTACGGAGCGGTGTACGATGTCTCTGACATTTTGCCGAAAGCCCTTGTGGAGCCGGCAGCGTTCTCTGTGGCCGAGTTGGAACAACGAATGGAAGGGTTTAAAGAGAAGCCCCTGATACTTTGCGGCCCTGCCGCGTCCGATATCTTCCGCCGATGGCAGAGATCGTTTCCAGAGCATCTATCGTTGGCCGCATTCTGTCCTGAAGCTCCTCGCGCCTCCACAGTAGGGCGGCTTGCTTGGCTACGCAAAGAGCGAGGGGAGGCGGGTGAAAGCCCGGTGGCGCTCGCCCCCGCCTACATCGCCCCCCCGCCCATCTCTAAGCCAAAACGGCGCTGAAGCCGCCTCTTCTCTAGGCGTTCTCATAATGGTTGCCGGCCAAGTCTACACCGCGTGCCAACCATATTTTATGACCCTGATTGCGCTCAGGGTAGACTTTGCTGGAAGTAGGGAAATAGCGCATCGTATAGCCGGCGCGGCGCTTCGGCGAGGTGTTGGCACGCGCTCCATGAATGAGCCGCGCCTCGTGTAGGCTGCACTCCCCCGGTTTCAAGGCAAAGTAGACCGCTTTGCTCTCATCTATCAATTCGGGACGAATCTGCGACCCAAAGATGTTTTGGGCGGTATCTACCGGCTCATATTCCGAGAAACCGTTGTTGTGAGTGCCGGGAATCACGCGCATGCAGCCGTTTTCCGGAGTGGCTTCATCTATGGCGAGCCAAACAGTGCAGATGCCGGCCATGGTGGAGACACGGCCGTTCCAGTAGGCCGAATCCTCATGCCACGGGGTGGCTTTGCCCGTGTAGGGCGGTTTGCAGATAAAGTGGCTGCTCCAAAGTCCAATGTTCGGCCCCACAACCGGCTCGACGAGGTTTAGCACCTCCTCGGATAGGAGAAACTCAAGCAGTCTCGGATCGCGAAAGTGAATTACATCGAGGTTATCCGGCCCGTAGCGCTCGAGGTTCTCCTCGAAAATGGCTTTAAGGCGGGCAAACTTCTCTTCAGAGAAAAGCGGCTGGTGGAACAGCACATATCCATCGCGCTCGTACTGTGCCACCTGTTCGGGGGTAAGGCGCCAGTAAGAGCGCCATTCTCGTGGTGTTGTGTTGGCAGTCATAGCAAACCTCCTCGGTGATTAGGGTGCGTTCGTCTGTTTTTGCAGTGTAACTTTCAGCAGCTGTGGCCAATAGCGTTCGCTGTCTACATAGGTAACATAGATAATGCGGCCGTTTTGCTCGGCAAGTTCCGGGTGCTCTTTGCATGCGTAGCAGAAAGCGTTCTCGAAAGCTCTGTGGGGCGTGCTGATCTCGCCGATGGGGCGATAGGGGCCCCAGGGATTTGAGGCTTCGCACAAAAGCGCCCGTTGAGAAAAAACCCCCTCCGAATAGACGGCCAGATAGGCTCCAAGATAGGCGTTGTAAGCGATGGAAAGTTCGTTGGGGAAGTCCTTAAGTCCTTCCACATCGGCCGCATCTTGCACACGCTTGCTCCAATGCGGTTTCTGTGGGTTTTCTCCGTAGCCGGCGAAGTACTCGTAGGCTTGAAAATCTTCGATGTGCGATTTTAACACGCGGGCTAACTTCCCATAGTGGTGTCCTTGCCGGTCTTCCATGCCCACGATGTAGAGATAGGGATCGGTGGGGTCATCAATAACAGTGCAGCCGAAAGTCGCTCCGGAATTGAGGGGAAGGGCGTCGGCCTTGAGAGGCCACCAGAGGAAACCTTGTGATTTTATATGAGGGGAAGGCCCTGCCCCAGAAAATCTTTCGATTTTCTGGGGACCCCTGCTTTGGCCTTGAAGACGCTTAAATTGCAAGGGCTGACTGGTAACAGAGGCGTAGGCAAGCCCATAGCCCTCGACTTTAAACCCGAAGGCACCCGAACCGACCACTTTGTTGATGGAGTAGTAGACGTAGAGCCGATGCTTTTGGGCATCGTACCACCCGCCGGAGGGCCAAAGGCGCGTCTCGTTGCCCTCTCCGTTTTCCAGCGGTATGAGCTGGCGGGCAAGCTGGGTTGCGGCATCACAAATGAACTGGTAGTGGTGAAGCGCAGTCGCTCCTGGCGCTAGAGGTACCCAAAGTCCGCAATTGCTCACATTGCCAACATAGTTCTGGATGGGGGCTTCCACAGGGCCAAGAAGAAACACATCGCCAAAAAGCCACAGTACGCGATGACCCACCGGAATCGAGCTGGCCACATCCACGCCGCTGACGCCGGAGTTGTTGTCGGTGAAGAGCAGCCCCTCGTTCCTTACGGAGAGGATTTTTACATTCGTTTGGCCGGCAAGCTGCGCCGGGTTTTGTGCGCGAACATTTGCCGATAGCAACGCCATCGCAATGGCAAGACCGAAAAGCAACCCTCTGCTCAAGGCCGACGGTGCTGCGCACGGCACTCTCTCCCTCAAGGCCGACGCCCTTCCCCTCAAGGCCGACGCCCTCCCCCTCAAGGCCGACGCCCTCCCCCTCAAGGCCGACGCCCTCCCCCTCAAGGCCGGTCGCACGAGCAAGAACATTCTCCCCCGTGTTTTTCCAACGTATTCGACGTGCCACAGCGAATCACCTGCTGCCAAAAGGGCAGGGGGTGGTACTTACTCTTGTAACCGTTGCCGGGGAAGTACGAGGGGCAGGAGCGCCGATCCGAATACAAGGGGGCCGAGGATGGCCTCAAGACCATCCACCGATATATCTATTGGCAGCCCTATAAGTAGGGTAGCTAGCAGCGATTCCACCGGCAGTTCCAACGCCATCAGCAGGGCAGTTATCAGAGCGCCTAGTCCGAGGGCGAGCAGCTTATAGCGCCAGGGAATATATTTCGCCCGCATCATCTGCAGCCCTTGCGGTACATTCAACCATCTTCGTAGGGGGCGAGAGAGCATGCGCATTCCCAGGGCACCCACATTCCATCGGCTCATCGTAATTCTTTATTCCTTTAAGCTATCGGCAATCCACCAAGACTACGGAGCTGGGGGCGGTGCGGTTTCAAGGCGAAAGTAAAAACCCTGCAGCGATTGCTGCAGGGTTTTCGAAATTTGGATGACGGGGCATTTAATTGCTCGAGGGGACCGACTTTCCCGTGCGCGTTGCCGTCGCGTAGCACGTTTCGCCGTAAGATTTGGTTCTCTTAGGAACCTTTATCGGCGACATTCAGGACGGGTCGGGCCTCAGCACCGTGCCCCAAGAAAACTGTCCGGTGGAGTTAAGCCCTCTTCGTCCAGACGAGTACAGCTCCGCATTCGACGACTTTTTGAAGCGCGCATCGTCGCTCCCTCCTTTCGGAGTATTGTGTGAACAGAGTTTTCAAAGCTTGGAGCTTTGTGCCCTGTTCGGGCATCCTCTCTTGTTCACACTTACATTATAACATACTGCCCCTACGTTGTCAAGAGTTTCCGCCCTCTACCCCAAAAAAATTTCAGTTTTTGCGGTTTGAGATGCCAACAGAGAACATATCGGAGGCGATGGTCGCACACACTGTACATGTTGGGCTTGCAAATTGCCTGACGGGCGGCAGATAGAAAGCATCTCCTTCAGGTATACCCCCTTAAGAGGGTGGGATAGAAGTTTGTATGCTAGAATCGTAGTAGGATTTCAGGTGTTTTTGCCGGAGAAAGGAGTTGACGGTTGGTCAAAGAGATCATCGTGAATGTGGGAGAAAGAGAAACACGCATTGCTGTTTTGGAA
>NZ_DATGKU010000133.1:0-17713 GCF_035294505.1 Chthonomonas sp.
AGCCATCATTGACCCCCGGGCCGAAATAGAACCCGATGTGGAGATCGGGCCTTACTGCATCATCGGTAAGAACTGCTTCATCGGTGCCGGAACGGTGCTGCATGGCCACGTGCAGATATTTGAAAACACCCGCATTGGCCGAAACTGCCAAATCTACAGCGGCGCCATGCTGGGTGGCCCTCCGCAAGACTATAAGTTCAAAGGGGAGGTAAGCTATCTCGAAATCGGCGATAACAACATCGTGCGTGAGTACGTTACCATTCATCGCGCCACCGGAGAAGGCGAGTATACCCGCATCGGTAATAACAATATGATCATGGCCTATGCCCACATAGGACACAACTGTATCATCGGCAACCACGTTACCATCTCCTCTTATGTGGGCATCAGCGGCCACGTCACGGTGGAAGACTATGCCAACTTCGGCGGCATCTGCGGGGTTCACCAGAACTGTACCATCGGCACTCTTGTTATGATCGGTGGTATGTCCGGTGTTACCCAAGATATACCCCCCTACATGCTGGCCACCGGGCGTCCGGCGCGCGTCTACGACATCAACATCCGCGGGCTACGACGTGCCAACGTGCCCGCTAAGATTCGCAGCGACCTGCGGCAGGCCTATAAACTGCTCTATCGCTCTAACCTCAACGTCTCCCAGGCTTTGGAAGCGATTGAAGAGGAGATTGACCCCAGCCCCGAACTGAACCATCTCATCGCTTTCATTCAAAGAACCCGTGAAGGGTTCAACGGACGCGCCAATAACCCTCCGCCGCTTTAGCTTAAGCGGCTTTGATCGAGCGGAAATTGCATTCTATGGAGATCGCCATCTTAACCGGGGAGCCATCCGGTGATCTGGCCGGCGCAAGTCTGGCACGGGCTCTTCGAGAGTTAGACCCCGAAGTAAAACTTTGGGGGCTTGGCTCTCGCGCCATGGCAGAGGCCGGTGTGGAGCTTTTGAGCGATAGCGCTTCGTGGAGCGCTATTGGAATGGTGGCCGCACTGCCCAAAATTCCGCTGCTGGCGCTTAAAATTGCCCCGTGCCTACGCCATACCCTTGCCCAGCGTCGCCCCGACCTCGTTGTCTTCATTGACTTTGGGGCTTTTAACGTGCGCATTGCGCGTTATTGTAAGCAGATCGGCATCAAAACCCTCTACTACATTCCCCCCGGATGCTGGCGACGTACCACCACCCTACGCGAAGACCTGGCCCATATCGTGCACGGCATTGCCCTGCCCTTTCCCTGGGGCCAGGAACGTTACCGTCACGGAACAGCTCGTGTTTTCTATGTAGGCCATCCCTTGCTCGACCGTGTAGCCCCCCGTACGACGCGCGATGCGTTTGCCAAATCTCTTGGTCTAGACCCCCATGCCCCTCTCATCGGTCTGCTGCCGGGCAGCCGTCTGCACGAGGTAAATAACCTCTTGCCCACCCTCCTCGAAAGCATCCCTTACATCGCTCGTGAGGTGCCCAAAGCGCAGTTCGCCGTGGCCGTAGCCCCCACCCTTGCGCTGGAATCTGTGCAGACCCTCATCGGCAGGCATCCCATCGAGCGTGATCGGCTTGCAGAACGAAGGCCTGATAACGTTCAAGAATGGGCGCATCGCTCGAAAAGTCTACCAAAAACGCTGCCGCAACCGGCTCTCGCTACCCAAGGTGGAGCGCTGCTCGGCTCACCGAAACTATCTCAAAAAGAGTGGCGCCCCCAGGTGGCCATGCCACCCTCACCCCCCCTTGTGCTAACCCAAGGGGCTACTTACGATCTCATGGCGCACTCTGACCTGTTGCTTGTGTGCTCTGGAACGGCAACCTTAGAGGCCGCCGTTTTGCAAACCCCCATGATCGTGCTCTACAAAGTTTCGAAGTGGATGGAGCTAGAGTATCGCCTACGACGTATGGATAAAAAGGTGCAGGAAATAAAATATATCGGCCTGCCGAACATACTGGCCGATCGGCCCATCGTTCCTGAACTGATACAGTGGCAGGCAACGCCCCAAGCCATTGCGGAGCGTGCCGTGCACCTACTAACCGATCTTTGTGCTCGAAAGCAGATGCGACAAGCCCTTTTGGAAGTGCGAAATCTTTTAGGTGAGCCTGGAGCGAGCGCCAGAACGGCGCGAATCGCCTTGGCCCTCGCTTGCGACAAAAACGATGCCCTCCCAAGCGAGAGCACGGAGGAAGGCCCTCATGCGTAAAGAAGATACGCAGCGTCGCCTTCTTGCCTACCTGAAGCCCCACCGCTGGATTTTGGCTGTCGGTCTCTTCTGCGCTGCGCTCACCTCCGCCATCGATGCCAGCCTGGCCAAGTTCATCAAAAGCGTAGTCGACTCCATGCTCGATGGCCGTGTAGGGCACCTCAATTTCATGTGTGCTGCCGTCGTTGTGGTTTTCATCATCAAGGGCATTTTCTCCTTCGGGCAAAACTACTTCCTCTCGCTCACGGCCAATAGCGTGGTCTCTCGCTTAAGAGAGGAGATATTTGCCCATCTGCATACCCTATCCCTTTCGTTTTTCAATCGTCGCCGCACCGGAGCCATCATGTCGGTGCTTACCAACGATGTGCAGGCCATCCAAAATGCGGCCATGAGCTTGCGCCAAATGATCTCCGACCCGCTCACCATTCTGGTGAGTCTGGCACTGCTCTTCTACATGAACTGGCGGCTTAGCCTCATCGCCATCTTCTTTCTCCCTTTCATGGCTCTCACCATTTCGCGCATCGGCAAGCGCATTCGCAAAATCTCCCACACCGTGCAGAGCATGTTGGCCGAGGTCACCAGCATCATCGAGGAGACGGTCGCCGGCGTAAGAGTGGTCAAAACCTTTGCCGCCGAGCATCATGAAATCTCGCGTTTCCGCACGGAGAACCAGCAGACGCTAAAGGCGGTTATGCGCGGAGTGCGCCGTAGCGCTCAGCTACGCCCTCTCATCGAGTTCATTGGGGCCTTCGGCATCGCCCTCGTGATGTATGTGGGAGGCAACATGGTGGCCCACACCGTGCATACACAGCACGTCATGGTGGAACAGTTTAACCGTCTCCATCCGGGAATGCCGGTGCCGGATGCCGTGCGCAACTATGTAGAGCCAGGGGGACTTACCGCCGGAGCCTTGATTGCCTTTCTGTTCCTGCTTGACAACGTGGCCCGTGCGGTGGGCAGCCTCGGCAGTTTCGTCTCCATGCGCTCTCAGGCGCTCGCGGCTGCCTCCCGCATCTTCGACGAGGTTCTCGATGTCGAGCCGGAGGTGAAAGAGCTGCCGAACGCCGTTGAACTGCCCCCCATAGAAGGCCATATTCGGTTTGAAAACGTCTCCTTCCGCTATAGCCCCGATTCGCCGTTGGTGCTGCGCAATATTGACTTCGAGGTGCGCCCCGGCGAGGTGGTCGCCATTGTAGGGCGTAGCGGCGCCGGCAAATCTACCCTCGTAGACCTTATCCCCCGCTTCTACGATCCCACATCAGGCCGTGTACTCATTGATGGCATTGATGTGCGCACCGTGAAGCTTCAATCGCTGCGCCGACAGATCGGGGTGGTTCCTCAGGAGACGTGGCTCTTTGCCGGAACCTTACGCGACAACATCGCCTACGGACGCCGCGATGCCACGGATGAGGAGATCATGGAGGCGGCGCGCGCGGCCAATGCCTCCTTCATCGAAGGCATGGAACACGGCCTCGATACCATTGTGGGCGATCGCGGTATTCGCCTTTCGGGTGGCGAAAAGCAGCGGATCGCCATTGCCCGCGCCATCCTTATGAATCCACGCATTCTTATCCTCGACGAGGCCACCTCATCGCTCGATGCCTCCTCCGAAGCTTTAGTCCAAGAAGCTCTCGAACATCTCATGCGAGGTCGCACCACCCTTGTTATCGCCCATCGCCTCTCAACCATTATTAATGCCGATCGCATTCTCGCCATGCAAGACGGCTGCATCGTGGAGATGGGTTCGCACCAGGAGCTTATGGACGCCGGCGGCTACTATGCACGCCTCTACGAAACCCAACTTAAAGGCTTTGAATAGCCCGTTTTAAGCGGCCCCTATGGAAACCCTTACGCAGCCAAGCCCAGAGGCCTCCACCCAACAGTCGGCCCGACGCGAGAAGATGCAGGAGTTCAAATACCGCATTCTCTCGTGGCTAATATGGCTGCTTGCCCGCGCCATCTACAAGACCCTGCGCATGCAAACGGAAAACATGGAGGGCCTCATTCCCTCCCCAAACAAAGGGGCTATTTTGGTGACATGGCACGGTCGCACCTTCATCGCGGCCAATATCCTTCGCAACCGCGGCTATTGGGCGCTCATCTCCCTATCCCGCGATGGCGAACTGCAGAACCGGATATTTCGACGCTTCGGCTTTCAAACCGTGCGTGGCTCTACCGGACGTGGTGGCGTGCGCGGCGCTCTTGAAATGGCACGCAAAGTGCAGAAAGGGGAGGTGCTGGCCTTCACGCCCGATGGCCCTCGCGGCCCTACCCACAAGGTGCAGCCGGGCGTTATCCTCATGGCGGAGAAATCCGGCGCGCCCATCGTGCCGGTGGGCATTAGCGCTTCCAAACGCATCCTTATTCGCAGTTGGGACTCCTACATGATTCCTCTCCCATTCGCCCGCGCCTTTTTCCTCGTTGGTGAGCCGATCTACGTACCGCCCAACCTCGATGAAAACGGTCGTCTCGCTTACGCGGCTCAATTAGAGCGCGCCCTTAATCGCATGGAGCGCGAAGCGGAACGCCGCGCCGGACACCCCCATTACCCACCGGAGTGGGCAACCGAAGAGCGCTGAGCCTTTCTAAGCATCACGTTGCAGGTACAGACTTCGCACGAAATTCCCTCCCAATTGCCTACTTTTCAGGATGAGTTTCTCCAATCAGAACATGTCCTATTGCAGGTTTTACCGTTCATTGCGTCCCTACCGCTGCAAGGTATCCTTCAGAACCGTCTGGGTGGCCTCATCCTTATACTGTTTCAATTGCAATATGCGATAAAACGACTTGACCGCCCTGGTTTCTAAGAGGTTAGCGTCGGAGTTGAGAACCTATTCCTAGCGCTAAGGTAAAAACCAACGACTTTTAGGCAGGGGGTTGTTTGCTAGCCATGTATCGTGCTACTATCTATCATACCGAATAGGGAGGGAAGTGCTATGAAGGCATATACACGAATTCTCTCTAAACTTACGTGTCGCCTCGTTCTGCTCTGTTGCATTATGGGTGCCATCAGCCTCCATGAAAAGGCCGGTGCTGAAATCATGAAGGAGATTCATTTTCATGTTGACTTCGCTAAGCCGAACTCGAATGGCTCCGACACCCTTTGCCTACACGCGCTCTTCATCGGAACGGGAAAGAGTCGTCTACGCTTTCAAGAAAGTGTTGGTATTCACGTTGCCTACTATAACGCATTTGGAATGCTGATAACCCAGTACTCCAAAATTTTCGCCGTTTCCGAATCAGAGGCCGAAGGCATCATCCCAACATCACCTTTTACCATTTGGGTACGTCAACAAGGCGGCTTCCGAAACGGGATTCTTCAGAATGCCCCTAACGATGCCGCTTACGCGGTGTATCGCTATGTTTGCAGTTGCAGTTTCATGCAACAGGGAACGGCGGCGCCCCAATTCCAAAAAAGCCTGATCTCTCCATGGTCGCCCAAAATCTTTCTTCCGCAAAAACCGCCCTTTGCAGAGGAGAGGGAGTCTTTGGCGGCTGTACTATCGGTCTGTCTTTTAGGATAATGGGCAACCGTTTCCCGTAAAATTGCTTATTGACATCGGGGAACAACTTTGATACAATGGAATCGGAGTTGTGAATACGAATTCTCATTCGGGAGATGCAACGATGCCTAAACCTCAACAACCTAGAATGCGAGGCCTTCTCGTCCTCAGCGCGGCGCTGGCCCTCCTGCTCTTCGCAGCCACCACCAATGCCGCCATCGTTCAGTGGGTGGGCAACACCGCCCTCTATCTTACCGGTGTTCCCGGCGGTCTCCCCACACAAGGCGCCTTCGTGGAGCCTGTACAAACCGTGACCGTCGTTACGCAAACCTACCCCATCGCCTTCGGTCAAAGCGTCTATGCCGAGGTTACAACCGATAACTTCGCCCACGTTACGGCCTATCCATTCTCCTTTGACTACAACGATAGCAGCAATACCCACTGGTTCCTCGTGCTACCTCAGTTCCCACCCAATACCAATGTGCAGTTCTATATTAAGGCCGTGGGAACCGATGGCTCTGTGGCCTACGACAACAACAACTTCCAAAACTTCGGCTTCTATGTGCGCCACATGCCGCCTCCCCTGTCCTCTCCCATTTTAGAGTGGTTCGATACACCCTATAGCACCATTCTGCAACGTCTACCGGAGGTCGTAAACGCCGGCTACGGCGCCCTGTGGCTGCCACCTGGCGAAAAGGCTGGTGGCGGCGGACTTTCGGTCGGCTATAACCCCTTCGACCGTTTCGACTTTGGCGATCGCTTCCAGTCTGGCTCGCTTGATACAAATTACGGAACCGCGCAAGACCTTTTTCAACTCATTCAGTTAGCCCATCGCCTTGGCCTGAGTGTCTACGAAGATACCGTGCTCAACCATAACGATAATCGTGCCTCGACGCCCATTAACCAGTACCCCGATATGATCCCCGAAGACTTCCATATCTTCTCCTCATCGAATACCAACAATAACGGGGTAGATTTCAACAACACGCCGCCGTTCGCCCACCAAACCCTCGATTTCGACCTTCTCGGCATGGCCGACATCGCACAAGAGGATGGCAACGATGCGGAAACCGGCCCCTTTAATCTGCCTTCCTACGCCACCTTCAACGCCTATGGGAAACCGACCTTCGTCCGTCAACCGCTTAATGCCTTCCTTTATCCCAATCGGCAACCGGTAGCGGAAGATGTGCGACAGTACCTGAAGCGATGGGGTTGGTGGCTTACAACCTTCTTCGGTTTCGACGGCTTTCGCCTCGATGCCGTTCGCTACATTCCTCCGGCCTTCTTCCAACCCATCTCTAACTACCAACCCGGCCCCATCGTCTCCGGCCAAGGCTGGCTCTCCTATCTGTATGGGCTTAACCCCAATCTCTACGTCTTCGGCGAGGATTTCCCAAACGTCAACCCCAACTACGAGCTACGGGAGTACGGCAAGGTGGGAATGAACCTGCTGGACTTTCCGCTTAAAGATAATCTCGATAGCGTGTTTAACTCCAGCGGTTTAGGCAACATAGGTGCCACTTTGGGCAACACGCTCGGCACCGACGGCGCCACCGGCCTCGCTTTTTCTTTCGGGGGATTGGAGCCGAGCCTCGGAGTGAGCTTCGTGCAAAGCGCCGACCAAGGCCCCCCGGCAGCAAGCAACCAAGCCTACACGTTCACGCTCACCGGGCCGGAACGCCCCGTCGTTTACTATGACGGCAACAACCAAAAGCCCAACGACTACACCGACTTCCCTCGCGCCGGTCGCTTCGATGCCGTAGGAACCGGCGACAACCTTCTCCTCACCCTCCTCGATGCGCATAACCGCTATGCTCGTGGCAACATGGTGATACGCTACAGCAGTTCCAACCTGCTTATCTACGAGCGCCAGACGAACGGGCAATCGCTACTGCTTACGGGAATCAACATCCGTGACGACGGTGTCGCCCTCACACAAACGGTGCAGACCGCCTTTCCTGTTGGGGCCACACTCACCGATCTCACTGGCCAAGAGCCGCCGGTAACCGTTCAGTCCAACGGCAGCGTCACCATCACCGTCCCGGCAAACGGTACTACGGGCTATGCGAACGGTACCGGCTATGTGCTCTACGTTCAACAGGCCCCACAACCTCTGCCAAACACACCCCCCATTCAACTGCTGGACGCTGAAACCTCGCCCGAACAGACCATCAGCTTCCAAACGCATCTCGACCCCGCGGGGCAGTATGCGCAAGGGCAGAATCTCACCTACTCCTTTGCCACCGTCACCACCGACCTGATGGACGTGCAGGTTACCACCGATACAACGGGCAACTCTGCCGTGCTCAAGCTAGATAACGGCCTGCCGGTTGCCGGCCAGCAGCCGCTTTCCAACACGCCGGAGGGACTGGCAGACGGTTATGTGCCCATGACCAAACTGCAAAATGGGCAGTTCGTTCTGCGTGGGATCGATCTTACTCTTCTGCCCAACGGTCTGCATGTGATCCGAGTTCGAGTTTTCGCCAACACCGGAAATCGGCCAGGTGTCTTCAACCAGTTTACGGCCTTTTTCGTGCTCAACAGACCTATCTTCGGCCCTCCGCCAACCGGCAATCTCTCGAACTATCCGCCGGCTCTGGTCTATCAAACTCAAACGCCCTCCTCGAACTCCAATCGGCTTGATGGCCTTTTCGCCACGAACGACGATCACAACCTCTACATCGGTTTGGCGGGGAGTGTAGACCCTTCAGAAAACTTCACCAATGGGGTGGCGCTCTATCTCGATACTCACTCTGGGCTAGGGGTCAACGATCTTTCCACCCTTCACGATGACACCGGCCCTGCCGGTCGTCTGCTCTCCAACGCCCCCATAACGCTGCCTCCCGGCTTCAAGGCGACCTTTGGCGTGGGAGTGTTACGCCTCAACACCCTCTTCTCTTCGCCGGAGGCGCCTTTTGCCAGTCAGCCCACACGCCCCACACCGGTAGGCGCCGCAGCCGGCCTCTACTATATTGACGTGTTCCATGCGAACCAGCTCGTTCCCATGCCGTCCGAGATCGCATGGCAGCCGCGCCCTGGGCCCTTCTCTAATCCGGTGACAGGCCTCGAAGTCGCCATTCCACTTACCGTGCTCTTTCCGAAAGGGATGACAACCACAACCACCATCGGGATGGTCGCGTGCCTGCGAACGACCGGCGAATCGGGCACCATCTTCCTCTCCACCGACGCTCGTCGGGGCACTTTGGGCAGTCGGCCTACGCCGGTTCCCTATTTAACCAATCAGTTTCTTCCGCCGCTGCCGGGCAACAACGTTCCCGACCCCGGCACGTCGAGCGTCACCCTTCAAAACGCAGTTACCTACACGTTCCAATTCGCCCAAACGGTGGCCCCTTCCAGCTACACCCTCTCGCTATCCACGCCCACCTTCGATGCCAACCGCAAGCTCTACATCCAAAACGGCACGCTTAAGGCGCTAACCAACCTCAACGGGCCTGTCCATCTGCTGGTTAAGCTGCCTCAGGGCGTTCAACTTCAAAACGCGACGGGCTATAGCATGCTCCAACTCGGCGTGCCCACCTTGCTGATCTCCAGCAGTGGCGTTTCGCAGGGCACAACACTTTCGTTCGTGCTGCGCTACCGCGCCTCGCAACCCGCAACCCCACAGATCACCGTAAAAAGCGGTCAAGGCGCTCTCTAAGGCTTCTCCTACCTAGCACAAACCCTAACTTAAGGAGGCATCTGACCGATGCCTCCTCTTTTTTCTCCACGCGGATCAAGAGAATTTGCTATGCTCAGCTCAGATACCGCACAAGTACCTGCTACGGGTCTCTTCTTTGATGCGGCAAGCCCACTTCAAAAACGCACCGGGCTGAGCGGTAAAGGCGTGTCAAATGGAAAAACCAACAGGGCGCTCACCATAGAGCGGTTGATACCGCCAAAATCGCGGGTCACCTCTCGGGTGTGACGCCGTGCCTCTGCAAGCGCCTTGCCCGAATAGGTACCATCCCCTGGGTCGAAGGCCACCCCCCATCGCTTTAGGGCCAACGCCACGGCCTCCCTCACCGGAAATCGCAGCTGCTCCAGCCCTCGCACACCCGTGGGGATCACGTAGCAGGCCGGGTCGCGCTCCAACTTCACCAATAAAGCACGGTTCTCTTCCCCTCCGATCAGCCCCAGCGCAAGGGCGCCGGCAGCGCGTAAACGGTAGTTCCCATCATGAACTGCACGTATGGCCATATCCTCAATTTGCGCGCGCTGATCGGCCGACAAACCGGTTACCATAGGCGTAAAGGGCAGAGCCTCCCCAAAAGGGTTTGCCTGTGTGTTCGATTCCGGTTGATAAGCGAGCGCCGCCAAACCGATAAGCGCCCGCGCCCGCAGGTAGACATCCCCACTCTGCTCCATCGCCATAAGTACCGGCAGAAGTTCCGGCCGTGGGTTCATCGCCAAAAGATCGGCAGCCACATAGCTGTAGGCCGGCAAGCCGGTTAGGCGTGCTGGGGCTTGCAATATCCCCAATGCCACGCGCTCTATGCTGACGCCCTGTTGCTCTAAGTAGTCCAACACCTCGTTGTTCACCCGAGGGTTTTCGGAAGAGGGCTGAAACAGTAAAGAAAGCCCAAAAACAATGGCCTCCTTCGTCAAGTGGGCAGCGCGGGCGGCCTCAAAGGCATCGCGGCGCACCCTCCAGTCCGTCTCCTCCAAAATCGTGTCGCCTCCACGCCCCAATCGTTCCGCCTGATAGGCCGACGCCAACACCGGAAAAGCCCGCTCCGGACGCCCCAACTGCAAGAAGCTCTCGCCCACGGCCAGCTTCAGGTCGGGGTTGCAGGTGATGGCGCGAAAGGAGAAATCTCTTGTCGCCAGTTCGACTACATGGCTCCAGTCCTGGGCGGCATAGCTGGCCTGTATCTCTGCTAACCATTGGCCTACTTGCTTATTCCTCTTGTCAAGCAAATCCTTTTTATCGCAGCGGGCCCATCCCATCCAAAACAGATGCGCGCGGCCCCAAACCGGCTCCCAAGAAATCCCCGTTGCGGCGAGCGCATAGAGGGTATCACGAGATAGAGGCTCCCCATGCCACTCCATCGCCTCGGCTGCGCGAGCTATCTCCTGATGAAAAAGCGACTCAACAACATCCTTCGCCCACCCACAACGCGAAGCCCCTAAAAACAAGCCCATCAAGCCAAACAACCAACAAATCGAGCAAATGGCAGGCTTTCCCCATCGTTTCCGCAGCATAGAATTTTCCTTTTTCCCTTCTCCGACACATGCTTAAAATGGAGTGGTGAATGCATTCTACCTCATAGCGCTTTTTCTTTTCTGAAACGTTCCCTCACTCACCGATGTGACCCCTTCCAACGTCCACCGGTTGTATCAAATTCAGAAACGAAGCAGGAGTTTTTAACGTCCATGCAGAAAGAGACTTCAAATTGAGCCGGAGGAGAAACCTAGATTGAGCGACCAACTAGATGACGAGCCAGAATGGTTGAAATTTGGGGTTGCTGCCTCTCTGTCCAAACAGTACACCCGCGACCAGCGTGCCTTTCTAGACCTGCTCGCCTCCATGCTCACACAGGTGCTGCCGCAAGAGACCGAGGTGAAATACAAGGGAGGGCTGTTTTCCGTACGCAAAAGCGTTCACCAAATTCGTGTTCAACTGGGCGAATGGAGTTACACGCTGGAAGACCCCGGTCGAGGAAATCTTCGAGCCACACGTACCCGTATCGTAAGAGGCATCGCCTTAAAAACCGAGGAGATTCCGGTGGAAGAGTGGGTAACGGCGCTCGATCAAGAGATCGGCGAGCGCGCCCGCAAAAGCGCGGCAGCGCGCAACGCCCTTGCCAAATTTATTGGTCTATCCTAACCGCCAGGAACCAAAACAATGCGCTTCTTTAGCCTTGGACAACCAGACGATCCGAACGCTGCCCAGCGTCAACAAGAGAGCCTTAGGAGTCTCGCAGGCGGTGGGCTGCCGCTCAACGCCGTTGAGCGGTTGCGTGAACAGGCTACTACTATCGCGAATGCCCACAGAGGTTACTCTTCCACGCTATCCATCAACGAGCAGCTGCTGCTGCGAGACATCGGTGTGGAGGTTCTTGGACAGGTCATGGGCAGCTCCATCTACCAGATCGGGTTTCAGTATCTGCCCTCCTGGTCGGGCAGCTCCATGGAGCTTACCGCTCTTAGCCAGGCCTACTATGCCGCCCGTCACCTCGCCCTCAACCGTATGCAGCAGGAGGCCGCTCTGCTAGGCGCCCATGGCGTTGTAGGCATGCAGATCATCCGTCGTCCCCTCGAAAACTCCGTGCTCGAATTCCTCGCCTTCGGCACGGCAATCAAGGAGCCTATTCGCACCTACCACCAGCCCGGCAGCCTGCCCTTTGTGAGCGATCTGTCCGGCCACGACTATTACACGTTGCACCAAGCGGGGTTTCGACCGGTGGGTTTCGCCTTTGGATGCTGCGTGTTTTGCCAGGTAGCCACCTGGCGCACCCAAATGGCAAGCAGCATTTTTGGCACAGGTTGGGCGAACCAAGAGCTTACCGACTTCACCCAATCGCTCTATCAAGCGCGAGAGCGCGCCATGGAGCGCATGGTGCATGAAGCTCTGGCAGTGCAGGCCACCGGCATTATTGGGAGCGATATCGAGATGCATCACGATTTTATTGAAGGGGATCAGAACCGTGCCCCCGCGGTTATCCACTATTTCACCGCTCTCGGCACGGCCATCGCGCCCTATCCGGCTCCTGATGTAACGCCCCAAATCGATCTGCAACTCATGATGACCGACACAACGCAACAACTTAATGGAGGTTGATATAGGATGAGCGACTATACGCCTGGCTCTCAGGCCGGGCTCCCGGAGGCCGCCCGACAGCGCCTCATGGAAATGCGTGGCACCGCGGAAAAGCGTGCCTTTTTTACCAGCGATCTCTCCGTCAACGAGTTTCTGCTGGTTCGTGAGGCCGGCTTCGACCCCGTCGGCTTCGTTATGGGCAGTTCCATCTATCACATCGGCTTTCAGTTCGCTCGTGTCTTCCAAAATCAGGAGATGACGGTGCTGACACAGGCTATGTATCAGGCGCGCGAGCTGGCCATGACGCGCATGGAGGAGGAGGCCGACCTGCTAGGCGCTGATGGCATCGTGGGCGTGCGCCTTGAAGTGAGCCAATCTGCATGGGGTGAGGGCATTGCGGAGTTCATCGCCATCGGCACCGCCATTCGCCACCGTACCGGAGAGCACTATCGCACGCATCGCAATCGGCCGTTTACCTCCGACCTCAGCGGCCAAGAGTTTTGGACGCTACTGAAAGCCGGTTATCGTCCCATCTCCTTAGTCATGGGCGTTTGCGTCTACCATGTGGCCTACCGAGGCTTTCTGCAAGCCCTGAACCAGATGGGGCGCAACGTTGAACTGCAAAACTACACGCAGGCGCTCTACGACGCTCGCGAGCTGGCCCTATCGCGCATGCAGGCCGAAGCGGAGGCGGAGCAAGCGGAGGGGATCGTGGGCACCCGCGTCACCGAAAGTAACTACAGCTGGGGCAGCCACACCATCGAGTTCTTTGCCGTCGGCACCGCCGTTACCTCCATTTCCGCAGAGCACACCATTCAAAGCCCTCAACTGGTGCTGCCGCTGAACGGCTGAAAACTTTGCGGCCGTGCGATGCGACTGAGGTATCATTCTTGACATGAACACAAGTACAGGCGATTCACTCTCGCTTACGCATCCCTATCGCTATGAGGGCCAACCGACCTTAGAGGAGGCGCGGCGATATTGTGCCCGCCTCGCCAAGTCGCACTACGAAAACTTTCTGGTGGCCACCATCTTTTGCCCGCGTCATCTCCGTCAACATTTCTATAACATTTATGCCTACTGCCGTATTAGCGATGACCTCGGCGACGAGATCGGCGATCCCCAAAAATCGCTGGCGCTGCTCGATTGGTGGGAAACGGAACTCGATGCCATGTACGATGGCAGGCCGCGCCATCCCGTCTTTGTTGCGCTGGAAGAGACCGTTAAGCGGTTCCAAATCCCCCCTGAGCCTTTCCGCCATCTCCTGCAGGCTTTTCGCCAAGACCAAATCTGCACACGCTATCCCACCTACGACGACCTGTTGGGCTATTGCCGCTACTCGGCTAATCCGGTAGGTCACCTCGTACTCTATCTCGCCGGCTATCGAGATGCGGAGCGGTTTGCCCTGTCCGACAAAACCTGCACCGCGCTTCAACTTGCCAACTTCTGGCAGGATGTGACACGCGATCTTGCCAAAGGGCGAATCTACATTCCCTTAGAGGACATGGCTCGCTTTGGCTATTCAGAAGAGGAGCTTCACGCACGCAAGTTCACGCCGGCTTTTGCCGAGTTAATGCGCTTTGAAGTCGAACGCACCCGAGCGCTGTTTTTGGAAGGACAAGCGCTCTGCAACCGGGTAGACAAAAGGCTTCGATTGGACATCGCTATGTTCACACAGGGGGGGTTGGAGGTTTTACGTCGTATCGAATCGCAAGGCTATGACGTGCTGTCCAAACGTCCTGCCATTCCCAAAAGCCGACAACTAGCCCTCCTGCTCAAGCGCCTTTTTCGCCCTGTCCCCTGAGCACACCCCTCTCCTTCTGGAGAGGGTCACCTAGCGATGCGCTTAAAGGGGTAGGCGCAAGGCCTACCCCCCATAGGCCCTCTTGGCCGACGGTGCTGCGCACTGCACCTTTTCTCTCAAGGATACCCCGACCTCTTCCCAATGGGGAGAGGGCAGACCAGTAAGCTAACTCTCAGTCTTCTCTGATAAAATTTCCTTTGAAAAACTAACCAGGACCGCCCCCTTTCTCCCTAATAGGGGGAAAGGCTGGGATAGGGGGCGAACAAGACCGGCTTACTCCACGAATTGACTCTAGAACCATGAGATGGACAGCCCTCTGCAACCCCTGCCCCTCAAAGTACACGCCCTTGTCCTCAGAACGGGTGGGAAGTGAAACTCAAGATTTCTCGCCTTCGGCTCGAAATGACAGTTGTTTATCTCGCCTTCGGCTCGAAATGACAGGTGTTTATCTCGTCTTTGGCTTGAAATGACAGTCGTATCATCGGCTCTACAAGCCCCTCCTCAACCCTCCCCGTACGCGGGGAGGGAGGTGTATGTAAGGCAGGGGAGTACGCACGAGAGGACAACCCTCCCCGTACGCGGGGAGGGAGGGCTAGCTTCCCCCCCGCGTGCGGGGGGATAAGAGGGGGGCTTTGGCGGCGGCATTCTGCAGCCCCTCCTCAACCCTCCCCGTACACGGGGAGGGGGTACCTAGCGGTGGGCGGCCTAGCGGACGGCGCCTTTGTGGCCTGTGTCGTTCCCTTCATCGCCTATCTCACCGGCCGCTATGTTGCTGTCTGCTAAGACCGTGCGCAAGACGAGGAGGTTTAAGGAGAATCCTCTTCGTTAAGAAACTCACGAGCCGGCTTTAGTTCGCCGGTCTCCACAAACCAAACACGCTCGGCGATGTTTACCACATGATCGCTCACCCGTTCGAGATATTTGGCGGCGAACATAATGTTCAATGCCAAAAGGGCGCATGAGGGGTGCTCCACGATCTCTTGAGTGAGGCGCTCTCGCATGGCATGATAGAGACGATCTACCTCGTCGTCATCGCGAATAACCTTTTCAACGAGATTGAGATCGTGATGAATAAAGGCCTGGAGCGCGTCCTGCAACATCACTCGGCTAAGATGGGCTAAGCGCGGAATGTCCACAAGGGGCCGGTAAATCTGTTGGGCACGGGCAAGCCTTCGCCCGATCTTCGCGATGTCCACCGCATAGTCTCCGATGCGCTCCACATCCGTAATGACCTTCAAAGCTGTTCCAATTGTGCGTAAATCTCGGGCAACAGGCTGTTGCGTGGCGATGAGGCGCAGACACTTGCTCTCGATCTCAATGTCGTAGCGGTCTACCGTATCGTCTTGGGCAATCACCTTCTGCACAAGCTCTATATTGCCGCTCATCAGTGCCTCAACCGCCTGCGCCAACATATTATCGGCGCAGGTGGCCATCTCCAGCATCGTCTCACGCAGGCTATTCAGTTCGGCCTCAAAATGAGCACGCATTGGAATCATAACGCCATTCCTCTTTCCTTTTTACTTTCGTACGACTCGATGGCTTCTTTTAAGTTCCCCCTATGATTATAGGGCGGGTTTAGGCCCGCCCTAAGCGCTGAGGGGGTAGGCACAGGAAACCTTACACGCCGCGCAAGAAGCGCATGGCCTCTTTCTCGTAGGTATGGAACGGATTCTTCAGGTCGAGCTGCCGATTGCGCTCGATATAGATCGCATCCCAATCGATCACGTAGCGCAGTCCCGGATGCGCCAAAAGCTGCGCCACAATAAGCCCGCGCCCATAGGCGCGCGTGTTTTCTGGTGGGTTAGTCAGCGCCTCCTCCACCTGCTCATCGGTAACAAGGCGCCACATCAGACCGGCTTGCTCCAAACCGTAGAACAGCCCCTCTTCCGGTGATGCATTATGATACTCTAAGTCGAGGCTCTGCATTACATCGTCTTGCCAGCTGGCCCCCGTCTCCTCCATGTACTGCCGATAGAGTACAAGCTTCGCAGCCCAGTCGAGCCGGTCGGCGGTTGAAAGCGGGTCTCGTTCCAGATCGTCCAAAATGGTTTCCCACTCTCTGAGCACCAGATCGGTTTGAGGGTCCCGCCGATAAAGGTATCGTTTCGCCGCATCTAGATAGCGACGTTGCAGGTCAATGGCCGAAATGGTGCGCCCGTTTCGCAAACGCACCATCCATTTCATAGTGGGATCGCGCGAGACCGAGCGCAACGTCTCTAACGGATCGGCCACCTCCACATCCGGCGGTGCGATTCCATCCTCAATGAGGTCGAGCACTAAACAGGTCGTGCCCACCTTTAACATGAGGGCATATTCGCTCATGTTGCTTTCGCCGAAGAGCACGTGCAGCCGATGCAGGTTTGAGTAGGAGTAGTAGCTATCCCATTTCGGATTGATGATCGCTCGGTTGAAGCGGACGCGCGAGCTAATGGTCTTCACGATGTGATCGGCTCGCTGCGAGAGCTGAAAATTGACCGTAGGGTCTATCTCTACTCCGTAGAAGTTGGAGACCCAAACGTAGTCTACTTCGTGCTCGCTGAGCGTCATAATATTGTTTTTGCTGGAGGGGCGGGTTAGCCGATGCCCGCCAACGCGCCCCACACCGGCAAAAATTTGGCGTGTTACCAGAAACGGCAATAGGCTTGAGAGGGCATCGGTGAAGAAGCGGTCTTCAAGCTGCACCAGATAGTTTTCGTGGCAACCGAAGGTGTGTCCGCCGAAGTGGTCTATGCTGTTGTTATGAAAGCTAACCACCGGGCTGAGCTGTAGGTCTTTTAACAGGCGGGAGAGCAGGATACGCCCGGCCCTGTCGTAGCGCACGAGGTCTAGCAGATCGCAGCATTCGGGGGTGGCATACTCCTCATGGCTACCCACGGCATCTATATAGAGGCGACCTCCGTTGCGCAGAAAGCCTCCGGCGCGCGCCGGTTCAAAGGCGTAGTCACGCGCGTGAAGGTCGATCAGCCCGTAGCGCTTATCGTAAAAGGCATAGTCTTTTACCTGTTCGACGATCTCTTCGGGTGTTCCAACCGAAGGATCGCGCACCATGCACCCGAACTCGGTTTCGATGCCAAAAATTCGTTTTTCCATTTTCAGCGATACTCACGCAGTAAAGGCTCGAACTCCTTTTCAGAAAGCAAACGAAAATGGCTTTCTCGGTGCACCTCACGTTCAAGCACGGCCGCCTCGACCATGCCGGTTTTCAGCTCGTCCCGCAGAAACGCTCTTTCGGAGTCGGCCTCTTCGATAAAGCGGAACCGTTCGGCGCCCTCCTCCTCTTCCTCACGAGCTGTAATGCCGCGCCCACCACGCAAGGCCTCTCGCATTCCGGCAGCCCAGGCGAGCAAAGCCCTCTCTAAGGCTTCGTGCAGGCTCTGTTCCGCGTCGGCTCCCTCAAGCCGTTCCAACATACGGTCTTCGGCGACCTGTGTGCCCGCGATAACGGCGATGTCC
>NZ_DATGKU010000134.1:0-1033 GCF_035294505.1 Chthonomonas sp.
GATCGGCGCCGGTATTATTGTTACTAGTTGTGGGGCATATGGCAGCGGCGGAAAGGACCATCGCAAACGTACTTACGACCGCCGCCATGCCCACGACTTTACAGATATACATTCATCTCCTCCTGAGTGCATTAAGTCAACCTCACTAAATGGCTAGTGGTGACCATTAGAGAAAGCCTCAGCCAAAAGGTTTCTACTCACTAAGGCCCGTAACAGTCCTGGGAATACTAGCTCGGTTTGCGCGATGCGATAGTCTCTGTCTCAGCGATGCTCACGCGTATTCTGCAGCACAGCGGCGTTTTCTGCTTGGTCTTGCTTTAGCAGTCGATTCTCTGAGAGAAAGTGCCCTGCAACCTGCCTAAAGGCAAGCTGCAGAGCGGAAAGGAAAGAAAAAGGAAGGTGTGATCAGGAATGCTTCTGGTGGCGCCGGACGAGGCCAAACACGCCTAGAATGCCAGTGGCCAAAAGACCGTAAGTCGAAGGCTCCGGAACGCTCGAACCCGGAGTCACCGGCACGCCGCCGCTTGTGACATCAAACCAGATATGTTCGTCATTTACGATGCCCGAAATCCCTGGCTGTAGTGAACCGGCAAGTACTTCTCCGTTCCCCTGGCCATCTCCAAAGCCGACTGCGGCTGGAAAGCAGGAGCTGCCGGCTGTTCCCGACGGGCAGAAACCGCCGGCGCCACCGCTAGCGTCGCCTACTTCCCATTGCATGGTGGTATAGAAAAAGCCGATCTGCCCCTCACCCGCCGGCACGTTATACCCTGGCCCACGCAACACAAGCTGAAAAGTATCGAGCTTGTCGGCATGGGAATTGTAATACCCGACGCCGTTCCACGTGATGATGTCTTCATTTGGCAACTGGGAAAGGTAAACCACTCCGCTCCCGGATCCGCGCGTATCGACATCGGCAAAGAAAGGCGAAATGATGGGCTGTGTGGCGCCCGTAGGTCCGTTTGGTGTGTAAGCGGCGATACCATTGCCGAAACTGATATTGCCGTTGTTGTTGATCCAAAACTGGGTATAGTTG
>NZ_DATGKU010000135.1:0-2594 GCF_035294505.1 Chthonomonas sp.
GACTTGATGAGATATTCGAGCAAACCCGATATGGATTTCGACTCGGCAGCAATACTAGACACCTGCTTCCACCTTCTTCTTGCTTTGTGCTTTTTGTTGCTGGAACCTCTCCAGCACCCCAGTTTTCTTTAAGAGGGCTCGGGCGATGTCGGTCGGTTGAGCCCCCACACTGAGCCAGTAGAGCGCCCGCTCCTCTTTCACGGTAATGTTGGGCGGGTCTGCCAAAGGATCGTAGGTACCGATGGTCTCAATAAACCGCCCATCCCGTGGTGAGGTGCTGTTGGCCACCACAATACGGTAGAACGGACGGTTTCTTGCGCCCATTCGCTTCAAACGTATTTTAACCACTCTTCCTTGCCACTCCTTTCGATACGTTCTCCCCTATGCACAGTTTCAACGAGGTTTGAGGTTGCACAAAGGATGTTAGTATCGCAACGGTTATTGTCGGAAAAACCACCCTTTACTCTGCCCTCGCGACATCTTTTTAAGCGCCCCAGGGAGCTTACGCACGGAGGGCAATTTGTTGGGCTTTGCCCCGGGGACCTGCTGCATCAGGGTGCGCATCATGCGACGCATCTGCTCAAAATCGTTAAGCAGTTGGTTCACCTCGTGAACGCTTTGGCCGCATCCCGCCGCAATCCGCCGCCGGCGCGACGCATTGATGATGGCCGGGTTGGCACGCTCTTGAGGGGTCATCGAAAGAATGATGGCCTTACGCCGCTCCATCACCTTTGGGTCGAGGTTCATCCCCTCAAGCATTTTGCCATTAACGCCGGGGATAAGCTTCAGCAGGTTCTCGATAGGCCCCAGCTTCTTCATCTGATCGAGCTGTTCCAGCAGGTCGTTGAAGTCGAACCGGTTTTCACGCAGCTTCGCCTCTAAAACGGCCGCCTTTTTCTCATCTACGGCCTCTTGCGCTTTCTCGATGAGGCTCAAAATGTCGCCCATTCCGAGAATGCGCTGCGCCATGCGGTCGGGATAGAACGGCTCGAGCGCATCGAGCTTTTCACCGGTTCCTATAAACTTAATGGGAACGCCGGTCACAGCGCGTATGGAGAGCGCGGCACCGCCACGCGTGTCGCCGTCCAGCTTGGTCATAACGAAGCCGGTGAGGGCCAGCCGTTTATGAAACTGTTCGGCAAAGTTTACCGCATCTTGGCCCACCATGGCATCCACCACGAGGATCACCTCATGGGGCTGCACAAAAGCGCGCATCTGGCCAAGCTCGTCCATCAGTTCATCGTCAATGGCCAGACGCCCGGCGGTATCTAGAATAACGAAATCGTTGGCCTGTTGCCGTGCGTGCTCCACGGCCATGCGGGCGATGGAGGGGGGGCCTTTGCGCTGGCCTTCGGGCAACGCATACACGGGCAGCTCCGCCTGCTCCCCGAGCACCTGCAACTGTTTAATGGCCGCGGGGCGATAGATGTCGCAGGCCACCAGCAAAGGCCGATGGCCTTGCTTTTTTAGATAGGTTCCCAGCTTGGCCGCGAGGGTGGTTTTACCCGTTCCCTGCAGGCCACAAAGCATGATGATGGTGGGCGGTGTGGAGGCCACATTCAGCGGAGCTTGCTCCTGCCCCAACAGGGCCACCATCTCTTTATAGACGATGTCAATGACCTGCTGCCAAGGCTGAAGGCTCTCTAAAACCTCCACCCCCAGTGCCTTTTCGCGAATGCGCCCGATAAAGTCGCGCACCACAGGCAGGCTTACATCGGCCTCCAGCAGCGCCAGCCGCACCTCGCGCACGGCCTCGTTAACGTCCGCCTCGGTGACGCGCCCTTTGCCGCGCAGGCGCATAAAGACATTTTGCAGTTTTTCGGAAAGGCTATCGAACACGTCAGCAGGTCCTTATTCCAATGCCCACCTTTAGCGAGCACCCCTTCAGCTTCTCAACAAAAGGATTGACGCCCGCCGTAGCCTTGCGAGTATACCCTTCTTCTCATTGAATTGTCAATAGGCACTTCTCTCACGCCATAACGGTCGAGCAACGGCGCGGATTCCCGATGCAAGGCGGAATCCGCGCCGCCGTTGGCGCCCCTCCCGCCCTGTTATAGGAAAATGACGGCGAGACATCCAATTGGTTTTAAGTAGTGGCGCATGAGGCCAACCTGCCGCAACTTTGCGCTCGCCCCCTACAGCTCTCCTTGCCGAGAAAAAAAGACAAAACTTTTTCCTTTTTTATTTGCCTCCTGGCAGTGTATAATCAGAAGGGCAAAAAGGACAACCGCCATCGTTGACGATGCGCCTAGCGCCAACGCCCCGCGCGACGAAACTCTTGAGAAATTGACGTGGAGCCTATGGACATTCAAACTCTAGAAACTTGGCTTTGGGATTCGGCCTGCGCTGTTCGTGGCCCGCTCGATGCGCCCAAATTCAAGGACTATATCCTGCCGCTGGTGTTTTTGAAACGACTCTCCGACGTCTATGAGGACGAGCTGGAGCGCCTCGCTCAGGAGTTTGGAAGTCGAGATATGGCGGCCGCTTTGGTTGAACAAGAGCTGCGGCAGGGAATCTTCTCGGATAAAGTTGGCCTGGTTCGCTTCTATATTCCCGATGTGGCACGCTGGTCAAACATTCGTCGGCAAACCGCC
>NZ_DATGKU010000136.1:0-10794 GCF_035294505.1 Chthonomonas sp.
GGAGAAGGACATGGCAAAGAAGCGTGCTCTTTTTGCCAGCTTGCTTACCTCGCGATTTCGTGATAGGCCCGATGCCATTGCCATTCGCGTCTCTTGGACAAATCCCAACACCATTAAACTCTGCTGCCCGGCACGTATGGAACCGTGGAACATGAGCCGTATTGCCCTGATGGTTTGGCATGAGGCACGCAACGACCTCGGCGAAAACTGCTCTATTATCATATTTCACACCTACATAAGCCCTGGTCTCATCAAGGTGGGAGAGTTGCAACCTATGCCCCAAAACCCAAACCGTGCCGAGGTGAAGTATAATTTTCATGTAACCGAAAATCAACTCTGGTGAGGCACCTTGGAACCGGACATTCGGCAGACGTGTGAACCGCTTGGTGAAGTGGTAGAAACCAGCACCATCGCTTTCACCGCCCAATGCCACCCGCCACGCCTGCATGCTCCGCCTGAGGTAGGAACTTTTGTGCGTATTTTGCCCCTTGGCGCCTCGCCTGCTGCCGATAGCGTTTCCTCCATAGAAGACCCCTTTCTCGACCCGGAAGAGAGGGTTGCCCAGGTAGCAGCTCCCCCCGAGACCCTGTATGCGGTGGTGGTAGAAGCCTATACCACCGGTGCCGATCCGGGCCGCAAGGCAATGGCTTACGGTTTAGATGAGGAGAGTCTGCGGGCAGAACAGCCACAGATTTTTCATCTGCTGACCACCGAGTTCCGCGCCGTCCACTTAGCGGTGCAGGGCCATAACCACAAGCTGCGCGGTGGCCCGCCTGCCGTTCCCCCACGCCTGCACGCCTTCGTCTATCCCTGTACCCAGACCGAGTTCTACGCTCTCACCGAACTGCCCGATCTGCCGCGGCGCCTGCTCTTCTTACCGGAAATAGATCTGCCCGACCCTCTCATCGTGGCCTGCCTCCGAAAGGCTTATGAGCAGCGTGGTAACGACTTCGACTTTTTGGTGCGCATGGGCAAACAGTTCGCCGTTCTCTTAAGAGGCGATGCCGACCGGCTTAATGCACTGCTGCGCGATCTCGAACCTTAAAACTCCGCAGAGCCGGGCGTTCGCGGAAACGGGATAACGTCACGAATGTTCTTCATGCCGGTGAGATAGAGCATGAGCCGCTCAAAACCAAGTCCAAAACCGGCATGAGGCGCGCTGCCGTACTTTCTTAACTCCAAATACCACCAGTAGTTCTCTTCCGACAGCCCACATTCTCGAATGCGCTGAAGCAGCACGTCATAGCGCTCCTCGCGTTGGCTTCCTCCGATGATCTCGCCGATGCGAGGGGCAAGAACATCCATGGCGCGTACCGTGCGACCATCGTCATTTACCCGCATGTAAAACGCTTTGATCTCTTTGGGGTAGTCGGTTACGATCACCGGGCTTTGAAACACCTCCTCCGTAAGGTAGCGCTCGTGCTCGCTTTGGAGGTCGGCGCCCCAATGCACCGGGAACTCCCAGTCGCGCCCGCTCTTTTGCAGAATCTCTATCGCTTCGGTGTAGCTCACATGGGCAAATGAGCTTTCGACAACATGCTCTAACGTCTCTAACACCTGGGGATCGATCCGCTTATTAAAAAATTCGAGGTCGGGCAAGCACTCATCCATCACTTTTGCAATAATCGCCTTGAGAAACTCCTCTGCAAGGGCCATATCGTCTTGCAGATCGCAGAAGGCCATCTCCGGTTCCACCATCCAAAACTCGGCCAGGTGTCGGGGCGTGTTGGAGTTTTCGGCACGAAATGTGGGGCCGAACGTATAGACGTTGGTAAAAGCGAGCGCAAAGATTTCCGCTTCAAGCTGCCCACTCACCGTGAGATAGGCCGGTTTTCCAAAGAAGTCTTGGGTAAAGTCAATTTCGCCGATTCGAGGCCCCTCTCCATAGCGTGGGAGGTTCATGAGGTCTAGCGTCGTAACGCTAAACATGGCGCCGGCACCCTCGCAATCCGAGGTTGTAATGATAGGAGTATGCACATAGAGAAAGCCACGCTCCTGAAAGAAGTCATGAATGGCTTTGGCAAGGGCGTTGCGCACCCGAAAGACGGCGCCAAAGGTGTTGGAGCGCGGGCGTAGATGGGCGATCTCCCGCAGAAACTCCATGGTGTGCCCTTTTTTCTGGAGCGGGTAGGTCGCCGGGTCTGCAGGGCCGTACACCAAAATCGCTTTAGCCTTTAGCTCCACCGGCTGCCCTGGTGCAGGAGACGGCACAAGGTCGCCCTCCACACGAATACACGCACCGGTAGTGACCTGCTTGAGAACGCTCTCTTCAACCGTCCCTTCCTCGACAACAACCTGTAAGTCGGCAAAGCAGGAGCCATCATTTATCTGCACGAAGTGGATGCCTTTACTATCTCTGCGCGTTTTTACCCATCCATGCGCCACCACCGGCCGTCCTACATCGCTGGCAAGAATATCGCGAATATACTCCCCCTTCCGAATCATCTCTGTACGCTTTTCCTTTCCCGCCTTTTTAGGTTCATGTTACCTCAATTCCCGTAGCCTTGTTTGCCGGAACGCCCGGCATTGCAAAACACTCTCTTTTTGGGATAAGGTATCTTCTAGTAAATTGAAAGAGAGGATGCGATGCAAGCCGAAAAGGTAACAACGGTAGAGATAGGTGAAGTGCGCATTGGGTCGCCCGCACAACCGCTCGCGCTGATCGGAGGCCCTTGTGTGGTAGAGAGCCTGGAGTTGTGCTTGGAGGTCGCCCGAACCGTCAAGCGGATAACTCAAGAATTGGGCATAGGCTATATTTTCAAGGCAAGCTTCGATAAAGCAAACCGCACTTCCAAAAACTCTTTTCGAGGGCATGGTTTAGAAAAGGGCCTTGAAATTTTGGCGGCGGTAAAGCGGGAGGTGGACGTCCCTGTGCTGACCGACGTTCATGAAACGTGGCAATGCGCCCCGGTGGCAGAGGTGTGTGACGTACTGCAGATTCCGGCATTTCTTTGCAGACAAACCGATTTGGTACTCGCTGCCGCCAATACCGGCAGGGCAGTTAACGTGAAAAAAGGGCAGTTTTTGGCCCCGTGGGATATGAAGAACGTGGTGGAGAAGGTTCTTTCAACGGGCAATAAGCGGCTGTTGCTTACCGAACGTGGGGTCTCTTTCGGCTACAACACGCTGGTCGTTGACATGACGGGGCTGCCACAGATGCGAGCTTTGGGCTTTCCCGTGGTGTTCGACGGCACCCACAGCGTGCAACGTCCAGGGGCTGCGGCAGGGGGGACGGCTTCGGGTGGCCTTCGAGAATATATCCCTCACCTCTCTCGCGCTGCCGCCGCCGTAGGGATCGATGCGCTCTTTCTTGAAATCCATCCAGAGCCGGAAAAAGGCCTGTCCGACGCGGCAACCATGCTTCCTCTATCGCAGCTAGAACCGCTCTTGCGACAGGTGCTTGCCATTCATCGAATAGCTCACGGGATGTGTTGAGCGAAACTATCGGCATCCGCCTCACCGCAGGTTTAAAACGGATGGCGGTGATGTCACGCCCTTTTTGAGGTCTCGTCTTCTAAAAGTGTGCAGTGAAAACTGCCGCACATTGCGAAAGGAGGCGAGATGCCATGAGATATGCGAAACAAGGTTTGGCCGGTGTGCTAGCGCTTTCCAGCATGGTGGGGGTCTTGATGGTCCCTTCCAAAGCGCTGGCCAGCGAGGAGGGGCGACGCAACACCACCTATGCGCTTGGTGCTGCTGCCGCTGCCCTGTTGCTAACCCAACATGATAAGACGGCGGGCATCCTCACCGGTCTTGCTGCGGCCTATGCCTACAAACGGTGGAACGACTCCATCACGGCCCGCCATCGCTGGGAGAGCTACTGGGATCGCCACTACAGGTACCGGCCACAATATTACCACGCCCCTTACCGCCCCGAGCGCTGGGACTCCGACCACGATGGCGACAACGACCACTACCGCCCGATAGCTTGGCACCACGACAACGGAAAACACCTCGGATGGTACAAACACGGGCGAATTCCACCCGGCCATGAGCGGCGGGATCACGACCACGATCGCGACGATCGCTAACTCCAGAACCTGTAGCGATACAAACCGCTAGCTCTTGCGCGGGATGATGCGGAGGCCCAGCTCTATTAGCTGGGCCTCCTCGACTTCTGAGGGCGCCTCCATCATCGGATCGTAGCCTAGCCCCATTTTCGGAAAAGCAATGACCTCCCGGATGTTCGGCTCATCCAAAAGATTCATGATAAGCCGATCGATGCCGGCAGCAAACCCACCGTGCGGGGGTGCCCCATAAGAAAAGGCCTCCAACAGATGCCCAAAACGCTCCTGCTGTTGCTCCCTACCGATGCCCAAAAGGTCAAAAACCTTCTGTTGGATATCGGCCCGATGGATTCGAATGCTGCCAGAGGCCGACTCCTGTCCATTGCACACGAGATCATAGCACTGCGCGCGTATCTTGGAGGGGTCGGTGTCGAAATAGGGCAGATGCTCCTCGTAGGGCATGGTGAAGGGATGATGCTCGGCTTCCCAACGCTGCTCCTCCGCATTCCACTGCACCAAAGGAAAATCGGTTACAAAGCAAAACGCCAATACATCCGGGTTGCGCAGCCCACAGCGCCTTCCTATCTCCAACCGTAGTCGAGATAACGACTCCGCCACGATTTTGGGGTTGGCATCGGCCACAATGCAGAGCAGATCGCCGGCTTCCGCCTCGCACAACTGCAGCAAACGCTGCATCTGGTCGGCAGAAAAAAACTTGGCGATGTTGGATTTTACGCCCTGTGGGGTTGGTTCTTGGACGGCGATCGTCGCCAGCCCCTTAGCACCGAACTCCTTAACGAACTCTCCCAAAGCCTCTTGCTCTTTCCGAGAGAGCTGTGCCCCTTGCGGATAGCGCACGGCTTTTACCTGCCCTCCGGCCTCTACGGCCGCGCGAAAAACGCCGAACTCCGTCTCTTGAGCTAGCGGTGTGAGGTCGCAGAGGGTGAGGCCAAAACGAAGGTCGGGCTTGTCTGTCCCGTAGAGTCGCATCGCCTCATCGTAAGTAAGGCGAGGGAAGGGAGTGGATAAAAGCTGTTTTTCGCTAAGCTGTTGCACAACGGCCGTCATCACCTTCTCGATAACCTGTAGCACATCTTCCTGTGTTACAAACGACATCTCCACATCGAGTTGGGTGAATTCCGGTTGACGATCGGCCCGCTGAGCCTCATCGCGAAAGCAACGCGCAATCTGAAAGTAGCGCTCACATCCGGCAACCATCAGCAGCTGTTTGTACTGCTGTGGCGACTGCGGCAGCGCGTAAAATAGGCCCGGTTGCAGCCGATAAGGCACCAGATAGTCCCTTGCCCCTTCAGGAGTGGATTTTGTGAGAATGGGTGTTTCGATCTCCAAAAAGCCCTCGGCGTCTAACAGATCGCGAATCAACTTCACCACGCGATGACGAAGCTCCAAAATGCGCATCATTTTTGGACGCCGCAGGTCGAGGTAACGATGCTTCACGCGCAGCGTTTCATCCACAGAGCGCATTTGGTCTTCGTCGTTGAGAGGAAACGGCAGGGTCTTCGCCGTATTGAGTATCTCGATCTGTTGTGCGGCGATCTCAACGTTGCCGGTAGCAAGCTTGGGGTTCTCCGTGCCAGGTTTGCGCAGACGCACTAGACCACGAAGGCTCAGCACATATTCGCTTCGAAGGGCATTTGCCGTTTCGATGAGATGGGGCGCATCGGAACGGTCTACAACCACCTGTACCAGGCCGGTGCGATCTCTTAAGTCAATGAAAACAAGATCGCCAAAGGTGCGCACGCGGTGCACCCAACCGTTCAAAACCACCTCTTGCCCTACATGCTCTTCCCGCAAAGCCCCGCACGCTATGGTGCGCTGCCAATAAGCCACGAAAACCCTCCTGTAATCTCTTTTGATTTTTGGTTATAGACGCTTTGCCAAGATGGCAAAACGTTATCCCTAAAAGGATTGTGGTTCATTTTACCTCTTGTCTCTATACGTGGTACCAGGGCAAAGCTGCCGCTTTAGACCACGCGGTAGTTTACGAGCCGCTGCGACGTTGGAATAGATAGAATGCAGGTGCAGCTAGAGGATGCGCCGGATCGTGCCACACCCGGAGCAGACGATAGTGGCTTTCTAAGCGCTCGGCCAACGGAAGCGCTCGTTCGTAACGTAAAAGCGCTTGGTACTCTCCGGCACGCAGCAGCACGAAATCCGGCAGAAAATGGCTCCAGAGGGCATGGAGCGGCGAGGGGTAGCGCCTTGAATAGAAAGGCAAAACTTGTGGCGAGACCAGCCCAACGGTATCTAGCACACGCAGGCCGCTGAAGTAACCGATATAGCCTATGGGTTCCAGCATAATGGTTTGATAAGGCTGCGCATGTGTACGCAGCCAAACTCCTATAGGCAACCGTAGCCTCTGTTCGGCCATCTGTGCCTGTTTCAGGGAATGATAGGCGTAAGGCACCGTGATAGCGCCTAACAGCAGGCTTGCCAGAGCCGTGGCAACCAAGGGTGAGAGACGGACTCGGTTGGGAAAGAGACGTGTGCCGAGCGTGAACCAACCGAGCATGCCCCATAGATAGAAGAGAGGAGAAGGTGGCACAAAGTACCACCCGAAGAGGAAAACAGGCGAGAAAGCCATTGCGGCATAGTAGGTAAGCATCCAAAGTAGGGAGGCTAACAGGGTGGCATATTGCGATTGGAGAGCGCTCTCGTTCCGAACGAAGCTCCAAACCGCCTGCAAAACGGCAAGCACGCAACCTACACTTATGCATCCTTCGAAAGGATGCATAAACATATGACCTAAGAAAGGCCTAAGCTGAGGAAAACGCCCCGCATATTCGCGAGAATAGACGATCAGCTTCGCCGGGACTGAGGTGGGGATGACCGAGCCAAAATAGACGGTCGCAAAAGCAAACCAGGGAAGAATCATGAAGCTGAACAGAAGTAGCCCTTTCCACGGAAAATGACGCCGGCGCAAGAGCGAGTCGCCTAAAAGGAACAGAGCCAGCACGCCCCCATCAATGCGCAATAGAAGCAAGAGAGCCGCGCAAAACCATGTTGCAAGCTCCTTCTCCAGTATCTGCCAGAGAAAGCTCCAGACGATGGCAGCGGCTACCAACCCCACCTCCATTCCGCGTGCGGCCCAGGTAAGGTTGAGAGGGAAAAGGGCCACAGCCCATGCAGTTCCTAACCCCACCCCAGGCCTGCCCACCGCTTTCCCTATCCGATAGACGCCAAGGGCCGTCAGTAGATCGCATGCAATTCCTAAGAGCTTTCCTCCCAGCAGGGCACTGAGATGAAGGCGGAACAACAGGGCAAGCCAGAGAGTGTATAAAGGTGTCGTTGTCCCTAAAACATGCTCTCCGGGATTATAGACAAACCCTACACCGTGCGCAATGTTGGCGGCATAGCGCAGGGTAATATAGACATCTTCCTCGGTGGCACCGCTAAGTAAAAGGGGGATCCGCACGATAAGAGCCATGCTAAGAAGCAAAAGCAAAGCCGCAGTGGAGGGATCACGAAAAACGTTTTTGAGGCGATTATGTAACGCCATAAGGACCTTAGCTATTCGCTTTATCGCCAGGAGTAGGCAGCGACGTTAGCGAAAAAGGAGACGAAGCTGATTGAGAGGGCGACGGGGCGACAAACGGCCAGGAGAACTGCACAGCAGCACGCACGATAAGCCTCCCTGGCTCGCAACGAATATCTTGGAGGGCAACGGGAAAGGGGAGGCTTTTCAGGCTCAGAATCGGTAACTCATTGATCAGGCGTTCTATATGTTGAACCGCCATCTCCGGCAGTGCAAAGCCGGTACGTACCGACTTCAACTCCACACGAATCTGGGTTGTGCTTGCGATGACGGGCACAACTTCGGCGGTGAAAGGCACGGGGAGATTTGACAAGAAAGGAAGGTAGGGATTCTTTTGAGCGGGAAGGAATTTTCCATCCACAATCGCCCTGCCGGAAAGCAGTCTTATCCGCAGTTCGCGTACCGGCGCGCTCAGCGGTGTAAAATTGTGAAGGAGGGGGTTTAAAGTAACCTCTGAGAGCACAAGAGTAATGGAGGTAAAGTCTGCGGATATCTGCGGTTTAAACCCTGGCGATTGATCAAAGTGCGCGTTGCCAAGCTCAACGGTCACCTCATCCACATGGAGCGCTCCGGGCAGTTGCGGCAGTTGCAAGGTAACGTTATGCAGGCGCACCTGGCCGTCAGTACACTGGAAACTTATCCCCTCACCCACGCCATATCTTCCCCATGAAAGTGCGTTGAGGCTATTTTAGCACACGGAACAGCTTAAGGCCACCCACTCAGTGATGCAAACACCTGCAAGGACTACGCAGTTCCAGAGCGCGTTTCGCCTCCAGGTTTCACCTTGACCTATGCGGGTCTAACTAGCCGACGATCAGCTCGTCCTCTCTGTCGGTTGAATAGCGCGAGCGAAACCGAAGGATCGCCGAGCCAAGTCCTCCAACAGCCACAATGGCGATCAATAGAATTCCTATAGGTGAAAGCCCGAAGATACTTAGCAGGAGATTTGCAAACACCAATAATGTGATGCCGGCGACCGCTTTGCGGGGCCAGTTGGTGAGATAGCCAGAGTACTTCGGAAAGCGCTCTACAATCTTATCCATTAAGGCGGCCGATCCGCAAAGCCACCCCACTCCCAGACCACAAAACATCAGTAGCACCCAAGCGACAGCGAGGGGAGCGATGTAGAGTCTATAGCCGATGGTGCACAGGCTCCCCAAGGCTACCCCAGCGCAGAACAAGATGAGCAGGCCACCTATCCCGTGCCCAACCGCCTCACGCGGTCTACTAAGAAGGGTGAGACTGACGTTTTGTGCCCATCGCGGGGCCAGTCCCGCGAGAATGCCGGTTCCCAAAAGACCATAGAGCCATAGCCCCAACAGTGCCAGGGGCCGCGCAAGGGACGTCGATTCGGTGTTGGCAGGTGCGTGATACGTCGAGATCGTATTGGTAAGCGTGGGTGATCCTATAGGCAGGTAACTTTCTGAATCGCCTTCGGTCACCATGTTGGCTCCAGTAAGCGGCGGCTTCCACTGCGAATCGGAGCTTTCATTTTCACTCAACGTATAGTTTCGGTTCGAGTCCGACTTGAAAAAGCAGGTGACTATTAGATTTGGCGATGGATGAAAAGTCTTTAGCGGTGTTTTCTTTTTGGCCGATTCAAAGACCGCGACCTTATACACAAAGGCTTTTGGAGATATTTCTAGGGCAGTGGGGCCTTGAAAGATTTTGATTGTCCCATCGACTCGGGCGCCTGGGGCCACGATAACGCGCGGACACTGATAGGCATAGACATCTTTGAGAACATGGCCCTCTATTAACAGCACTTGATGGAGCGCTTTCAACTGCTCCTCTTTGGCATTGGCCGGTATGCGTAGCAGAGCGGGGCGAAGGTTCTGTGGGTTCTGCCCCCAGCAGGGCAACATAAAGAGAGAATTCAGAAGAACGGACAGAAAGAAAACAGTTTTTGCACGCATCGCTACATTCCTCCTCGCCACAGTGGACGCCGCCGATAGCGCATCAAGGCCGCCAGCACCGCCAAAAGGGCCACATCAAAAAGCCCCCCCACCAGCTCCGTACTCCCTCCCTCCTGCCAAATGTGGAGGAGGGTATCGAGGGAAGCGGCTAATGATTGCAACACGTGAGCGACCAGCCAGCCGAACAGGGGAATAGAGCGCATGGAAGTGGCAAATTCGCGTAGCATCTGGACACCCATCTCCAGGTTTGCACCCAGCACTAATCGCCCCCACGTGCTCGCAATGAGGAAAAGGAAAATCCCCGAAAAAAGCGCTGCAACGAGCAGGCCATATCGGCTGAAGGTCTCTTTGGGAGCTTGCGGATGGCTTTGAAGTTGATGCGTCGCTTCATAGGTGAGCTCGTCGCATGTGTCTTCGGGAGAAACAACAGGGGGCGGGAGAAACTGCAGGCGCCGTAGAACTTGATCGGAAAAATCCGATGGGGGGTCAAGCACGGGCAGTTCTTCAAGGCACATAACTACCTGTTGCATCTGCGCGAACTCTTGTGCGCACCGAGTGCAGACGGCGAGGTGCACATTGAGCGCGACGGCCTGATCGGGGCGTAGTGAGCCGTCGTTCTCAAGCAGTTCCGGCAGATAGCGGCGAACTTCTAGGCAAAGCGCCTCGTTTGCCGCATCTGCAGAGTGGGTACGATAGAGCGGCTTTTGCTCCTGTGGTTCCTGCTGCTCATGAAATTGATGTTCCATCATTTTATCTCTAATGCCGTGGCTAACCGCTCGCGGAGCATCTCTCTCGCACGAAAGAGATGGGTTTTCACCGTGCCGGCAGGGATATCAAGCGTCTGTGCGATCTCTTCCACACTCATACCTTGGAGATGACGCAGAATGACCACGGCTCGATAGCGAGCAGGCAACGTGTTAATGGCATGCTGTACCACCTCTTGCGTGGCATTGCGCATCGCCACGCTTTCGGGGTCTGAGGTGCGAGCCTCCGCGGCGGGTTCACGGCCCTCTTCCAATTCAGAGTCAAGAGAGAGCGCCCCCTTGGACTTTCTTGACCGTAGCAGGTCAATGCATAAGTTGGAGGCGATCTTAAAAAGCCACGTCAGAAAGCTTGCATCCTTCCGAAAGGAGTGCAGCGATTGGAAGGCACGCAGGAATGTTTCTTGACTAACGTCTTGAGCATCCTCTGCATTGCCCATCATTCGGTAGGCGAAGTTATAGATTTGGCGCTGGTAACGCTTTACGAGTTGATCATAAGCGGACCAGTCCCCACACAGCGTACGCTGTACGAGGTCGGAATCCTTTTCTTCCAC
>NZ_DATGKU010000137.1:0-2762 GCF_035294505.1 Chthonomonas sp.
GGATGGAGAGTCTGTTGCGTCGTTGCTGCCGGCAGGACTCCTTGTGTCTCTGCCATTGCTGTGATATCCTCCCCACATTGCCATCTGTCGATCAGGAAGGCATTCATCTCGTCAGGAACAACGTGGAGGAGGATCATTAATGGCAACTCCGTCTCAGAATCCCAAACGATGGCCCACACGCAAACGCCTGCGCTTGCGCGGCTACGATTACAGCCAGCCTGGCAGTTACTTCGTTACCATCTGCACCAAAAATCGCAAACTCTGGTTCGGAACTATCAGCGACGAGATCATGCACCTCAACACCATCGGGAAGATTGTCCAACTCGTCTGGCTCTCGCTGCCAGAGCGATTCCCCGGCCTGGAATTAGATCAATTTATCGTGATGCCCAATCACGTGCATGGCCTTATCACCCTGACCGAAGAGACACGCTGCCGACAGGGGGAGAACAAACCCAGGCCGACGCTGAGCCATATCGTTGACGCTTTCAAAGAAACAGCCACCACTCGCATTCGTAGAGTTGCCGCTGATTTTGCCTGGCAGCAAGGCTTCTATGACTGCATAATCCGTCATGAGCGCATGATGGATCAAAAGCGCCACTACATCGCGACCAACCCGGTCCGCTGGCAACTCAAGCGCGCTACGTCACCATGACGACCTCACGCTCCATCCTCGACCCACGCCGCCCCCCGATGCCGTGACAGAGTAGGGACGCCGCGCCGCCCCCGGGTGTAAGGTGGCGAGACCTGTTCGCGGCGCAAGTCCGCCCCGGCCCCCGGTGGATGCTCACCATTGAGAGGGATGATGGGGGATATGCGACCCGAACGACGCGGACTTGCGCCGCAGGCGCTTCACCGAACGTTGCCCCCGGGGGCGGCGCGGCGTCCCTACAGCAAGCCGAGCGGTTCGATAATGGGGTACATGGTCGTCATCCCAAAGGGGCGGACTTGCGCCGCAGGCGCTTCACCGAACGCTGCCCCCGGGGGCGGCGCGGCGTCCCTACCCCGTCCCATTATTTCCCCCATTCCCAATCTTGATTGTTACCGTTCATCATCGCGCAGGTCCACACTTAAAATCCCCCATTTGTCCCCACCTCCTCCTTGCCCACCAAGACCCTATCAAGTATAAACAATGTATTGATTGATTTTGAATGCGCTTGAGCCAATGCTCGCGCGTTCCCGGGGACGCCGCCAACCCGGACACCAGAGGCGGGGCATGCGATCAGCCGGTGTTGCAAACGCCAATGATCGCAGTGGGGACAGTGCCGAGGAACAGATTTCCTCGCCCCACGCCTTGCAAGCGAGTATTCGCTAGCGAGGCAAAATCGTCAGCAAGCTGCTGCGTTGCGCGCGCTACTGACATGGAAAGCACTGGCAAACAGTAGTTGTTTTTTGTTTTGTAAAGCCAGAAAGGAGGTGCATACGAGACTGGAGTAGGACGGCAGGAGCTCGTGCTTTCTCCTTTCTGGTTGATTTGAAAGGAGAAAGACGTGACGCAAGAAAATGTTTACTGCTACTATCTCGCATTGTCTAGGACCAGGGAAGGGACCATCCTGGCCCTCACGTTCTCGGATCCTGGGCAGAAGCAATACATTCCTTATCAAGTCTTAATGGTTGGGGAGCTCCGCAGAAGAGGGTGCGGCCAGTTGGTGGGCATCGGTGACCACACTGTTGTTTGCCGGGAATGCTTGTTGGGCCGCCTTGAAACTTTCTGCGAAACTTTACGCGAGCCCGCTCTGGCAAGCCCATGGGAAAACTCGGCAAGCCCATCGCAAGGCTCTACGTTTTATCTAACCTACGAGGGGATGCTACCGCAACCCCATACTTACGCACCCTGCTACTCGATTGTCAGAGTATGCTGGTGTGAAGAAGGGAGTGGCGGAAGGCGGCAAAATGACATCAAATTGCCCGTGGGTCGGTCCATTTTTTGGAAGGACGTCCATGATATGGAAGGTTCTTCACAGGAAATGGTTTACAAGGTTTTAAACATCGTCTTAGAATCTATGTCTAAATGACATAGAGAAGAACTCCCGTCATCGTATGGGGGTTCTTCTTTTTTTGTGTGCATTTAATGACGCTCACCGATCCGCCACGAATCTCTCCCACTGCGCAGCCGCACGATAATGAATGGTATCGATCAAGCCCGGCCTCGTCATCCTGAACCAGGAATGTCATTGTGAACTATATACCATTCTGAACCAGGAATGTCATCCTGAGCGCGAGCGAAGGATCCTCCCGCCGTCAGGACGGGCGCGTGCCTCCTGCGGGGCGCCCCATCGGTCAGGCTCCGTGCCACGCCCTTGCTTCGCTCGGGCGGGATCCTTCCCCTTCGTGCCTCAGGGCTACGGCTCACGCTGCTCAGGGTAACATACATTTACCAACGGCACCGGCGGTCAGTGGAATGGCAACAGCTCAGGATGACATATCTGCGCTCAGAGTAACATACAAGGCCCAGGATAATAGACATAATTCAGGATGGCCGGCATGGCCCAGGGTGACATGATTGCGCATCATCGTTTGTCTATACGACACAAAAAAAACCGCAACAGATCCGCTCCACAGGCGTCCCCAATGCCTGCCAGACTTGCATTTTTCAAGGTGGCATGGTACAGGGAAAAGTAGAGAATAGTATGTGCTCCTCTCGCAAACCGGCGAGAGTCGCTAGCCTCCACTAAGCGCGGATCTTTGAGCCTCGCTGGCGCGACCAGTATGGGCGCGAGGCGACGGAGAACAAATATTTGAGGATTTGAAACTTCAGATCCTCC